>JAFGTT010000027.1 GCA_016933955.1 Candidatus Zixiibacteriota bacterium | reverse complement strand
CCGCCTGCGGCATAGATGCCTTCGGCGGATCCACCCCTCTGTCAGAGGGGATGAAGATGGATTCCCGATCGGGTCGGGAATGACAGAAAAAGGTGGGAATGACAAAGTTGGTGGGAATGACATGAAGGCGGTGGGAATGATTCAATGCGTGGCAGACGAAGGCGTCTGCCGCCCACGAAATAATAAAGATGTCGAAACCGTATGGTTTCAACCAACAAAGATTGAATATAATTGACCAGACTGGCAGTTTGTTTAGAGACGTAGAAACCGTATCAGGAGTACATGAAAAAACCGCCGGGGGTTAAAGCCCGGCGGTTGGGAAGATGTAATTATCGAATAAAGGACTACTTTTTGGTTTCGGATTCAGTCTCTTTGGCGCCCTTTTTGTCATCATCAGCATAAAACGGAGTACCCATGACGTAATTATGAATCCCACGGGCGGCAACCTTACCGGCCCCGGCCGCCAGAATAACGGTGGCCCCGCCGGTAACAATATCGCCTCCGGCGAAAATGCCCGGGCGGGAGCTCATCATGGTTTTATCATCGACCTTGATATTACCCCAGCGGTTGGTCTCGAGACCGGGAGTGGTTTGGGGAATCAGGGGATTAGAGGAGTTGCCAACGGCCACGACGACGGTATCCACCGGGATGGTGAAATTGGAACCATTGATCACGACCGGGCGACGCCGTCCGGAGGCATCGGGTTCACCGAGTTCCATTTTAACGCATTCCATCGCCCTGACCCAGCCGTTTTCATCACCCATGTAACGGACCGGATTGGTGAGGAATTTGAACTGGACGCCCTCCTGCTCGGCATGATGAATCTCATCAAGCCGGGCCGGCATCTCATTACGGCTTCGGCGGTAGATAATGTAAGCGTTTTTGGCTCCGAGGCGAAGCGAAGTACGGACCGAATCCATGGCGGTGTTACCACCGCCGAGAACGGCGACATTTTCACCGGCAAAGATAGGCGTATCGTTTTCAGGGAATTTGAAAGCGCCCATCAGATTGGAGCGGGTAAGAAATTCGTTGGCGGAATAGATGCCATTGAGATTCTCGCCCTCGATCTTCATGAAATTAGGCAGTCCGGCTCCGGTTCCGATAAAGACGGCATCGAAACCCTCCTGCTCCATCAGTTCATCGACGGTATCGAGTTTGCCGATAACATAGCTGGTGATCACTTCGACACCGAGTTTCCGAAGGTAATCGATTTCGGCGGCGACAATCTTTTTCGGGAGCCGGAATTCGGGGATGCCATAGACCAGCACGCCGCCGGCTTTATGGAGCGCCTCGTACATGACGACCTTATGACCCATCTGGGCCAGGTCAGCGGCCACGGTAATACCGGCCGGTCCGGAACCGACCACGGCGATTTTTTTGCCGGTCGAAGGCGGGAGTTTGGGGGCCATGACAGCACCGGCCTCGCGCTCGTAATCAGCGACAAAACGTTCCAGGTTTCCGATGGCCACGGGGCGATACTTTTTGGTCAGGACGCAGACTTTTTCGCACTGCTCCTCCTGGGGACAGACCCGTCCGCAAACAGCCGGGAGGGCATTGGTTTCTTTGATTTTCCGGGCGGCGGCGATAAATTCGCCATCCATCACCAGGCGGATGAAACCGGGGATATCGACCTCGACCGGGCATCCATCCATACACAGCGGTTTTTTGCATTCGAGGCATCGCGAGGCCTCGATCTGGGCCGCCTCGGGACTGAGCCCGTGAGGAACCTCCATGAAGTTTTTAATCCGCTCCAGGGGGTCCTGCTGAGGCATCTCCTGCCGGGGAACCTTGGTGCGGTCTTTTTTCGGCAGGGGTTCGTATTTTTTAAAATCAGCCATTTATCTTACCGATCCTGTTTATCCATTTGTTTAACCTGTTTACCCAGGCGGCAATGCTCGTCATCGAGAAATTTTTCATAGGCGATTTTCTCGTAGCGGGAGTACATCTTGAGCCGCTTGGTCATCTCATCGAAATCGACCTCATGGCCATCGAAATCGGGACCATCGACGCAGGCGAATTTGGTCTGGCCTCCGACCGTAACCCGGCAGGCACCGCACATGCCGGTACCATCGACCATGATGGGATTGAGACTGACGTAAGTTTTGATTTTGGGTTTACGGGTGGTATTGACAACCGCCTTCATCATCGGGACCGGGCCGATGGCGATAACCATGTCGATTTTGACGCCATCATCGAGCATTTTTTGCAGGATGGTGGTGACGAAACCATGGGTGCCGAACGAGCCATCATCGGTCGAAACGAGAAGTTGATCGGATGCCTCGGAAAGCTCTTTTTCGAAGATCAGCAGGTTTTTGGAGCGGGAACCGATTATAGTAGTGACTTTATTGCCGGCCTCTTTGAGAGCCTGGGCGATCGGGTAGATAGGTGGAATGCCAACCCCGCCGCCGATACAGACACAGTGTCCGAATTTTTCGACATGGGAGGGAATCCCCAGAGGTCCGACCACATCGGCAAAAAAGTCGCCGGCTTTCATCCGATTCATCGATGCCGAGGTTTTGCCGACTTCCTGGATAACGACTGTCAGAATACCGTTTTCTTTGTCCAGCCCTCCGATCGACATCGGGACCCGTTCGCCACTTTCGTTCTGGCGGAGAATGACAAACTGCCCGGCTTTGGCTTTTCGGACAATCCGCGGGGCCTCGATCCTGAACCGGTGGACTTTGTCACACAACTCTTCTTTTTCCAGTATTTTAAACAACTGACCTCCGATTCGCTTTTTAAGGTTCCTTGCAATTCTTTTTATGTCAATTTTGTTTCATTTCCATGACAATACGTTCGGTATCGCGGGCGATCACCAGTTCCTCATTGGTGGGGATCACCATTACCCTGATTTTGGAATCAGGCCGGGACAAATCGGCCTCGACCCCGCGCACGGTTTTATTTTTATCCCGGTCGAATTTCAGTCCCATAAATTCCATGCCGGCGCAGGTCAGGTCGCGCACCATGGTGGAATTTTCGCCGATTCCGCCGGTGAAGACGAGTATGTCCATCCCGCCCATGGCGACCATGTAGGCCCCGATATATTTTTTCAGCCGGTAGCAGAAAATATCAATAGCCAGCCGGGCGTTTTCGTGTCCTTCGAGGTAGGCCTTCTCCAGTTCTCTCATGTCAGATGATACGCCTGAGATTCCCGCGAGTCCGGAATGTTTGTTCAGCAGGGTGTTGGCTTCGTGGAGGGTCAATTCTTCGCGGCCCATGATATGAAGAATAACGGAGGGATCAAGATCGCCGCACCGGGTACCCATCAGAAGTCCCTCGAGCGGAGTGAAACCCATTGAGGTATCAACCGATACACCGCGATCGACAGCAGTGATCGAGGCACCGTTGCCGAGATGGGCGGTAATTATTTTAAGCTGATTATAGGGTCGACCGAGAAACTCGGAAGCCCGTTCCGAAACATAATAGTGAGACGGCCCATGAAAACCATAGCGGCGGATACAGTATTTTTTGTACATGACATAGGGCAGACCGTAGATAAAGGCTTTGGGCGGCATGTTGTGATGGAAAGCGGTATCGAAAACTCCGACCTGTGGAATTCCCGGCAGATTAGCCATGCAGGCCTTGATGCCATTCAGGTTATGGGGATTGTGCAGGGGGGCGAGATCGATCAGGTCGCGAATCTGCTGCATAACTTCATCATCGATCAGGACCGATTTTGTGAATTTTTCGCCGCCATGGACGACCCGGTGGCCGACGGCGTGGATTTCGGATTTATCTTTAATGACGCCATATTCTTCGGACATGAGAGTGTTGATGACATATTGAATGGCGATAATATGGTCAAGTATTTCACCCGTAATTTTGACTTCATCGCGATCGTAGGGCTTATGAGTCAGGACGGCGCCCGACATACCGATCCGGGCCACTAGGCCTTTGGCCAAGACCGTTTTTTTATTCATATCATAAAACTGGTATTTGACCGAGGAAGAGCCGCAGTTTATTACAAGAATATTCATATCAACTTATCCTGTTTTTGGCCACGAATGGCGTTTCACCCTTGATTCGGTTGCCCTCGCTGTCATATCTGAAAACCCCCTGTCCGGACTTGACACCATAATAACCGGCCCGCACCAGTTTGCGCAGAAGCGGGCAGGGGTTGTATTTATGTTCGGATAGTTCACTCAGCAGATTCTCCATCTGGTACATCAGGACATCGAGTCCCATCATGTCGGCCAGCGCCAGCGGGCCGACATTAAAACCGAACCCAAGTTTCATAGCGGTATCGATATCTTCGGCCGTGGAAACACCTTCCATCAGGACATGAAGAGCCTCATTGATGAGGGGAAGGATGATCCGGGTGGTAACATAGCCGGGATATTCATAGACCTGAACCGGCGTTTTCCCGAGCAGATCCGCGAATTGCCGGGCTTTCTGGTAAGTCTCCTCGGAGGTTTTCAAACCGCGGACAATTTCGACCACGGGTATTTTGGGGACGGGGTGCAGGAAGTGCATACCGATAATACGATCGGCCCGGTTGGTCACGGTGGCCAGTTCGGTAATCGAGAGGGTGGAGGTGTTGGTGATGAAAATGGTTTCTTCTGGGCAAAGATCATCGAGGCGTTTGAAAAGCTCCCGCTTGAGACGCATTTTCTCGGGAATGGCTTCGATAATAATGCGCGCCATCTTGGTCACCTGAAGATCGGTGGTGGGAATAACCCGGGAGAGGATCGCCTTTTTCTCCGATTTGGTCAGACCCCATTTATCGATTTCGTGGTCGATATTTTCCGCAATATGATCGATCCCTTTTTCCGCCAGGCGGGCGGTACGGTCCAGCAGGATAACCTCCGTCCCGGTGGTGGCGATGGTCTCGGCAATACCGGTTCCCATGACGCCGGCGCCGACTACAACAATTCTATCTAAAGCCATATCAGACAACCCTTAATATATGTGAAAAAAATAACAATCTCATGCCGCTAATATAAGTAAAAGGGTGAGTCAGGCAAGTCTTTTTTGACGTCCATGAAATCAATATAGCTTCCCCGGTTCAATATCCGCGCGGGCCGGTATTTTGGTTGACCGCCCGATCAATTGGATTTATAATAACATTATTATGCCATGGGAAGGCAATAAATTTCAGGGAAAATCACCGATCAGGCGATAAATTGGGATTTTTTCTGTTTTAAATTCAAGCAAAGGAATATCCAAATGATCAATAAAATACTCATTATCGGCGGCACGGGTCTTCTGGGACAGCCGGTTACCTGGCGATTTAAATATGACGGGTACCAGGTGCGTCTGCTCAGTCATTCCCCGGAGCGCGCCCGTCGTATTTTCGGTGATCAGGTTGAAATTGTCGAAGGTGATGTGACGCAACCGGATGGATTGGCCGAGGCAATTCGGGGATGCGACGCTGTTTATATCAATCTGGGGGCGAAGATGAATATCCCCGATTACGAGCGAGTTGAACACCGGGGAACCATCAATATAGTACAGGCGGCCGCGGGCTCTGATATTGAACGGATCGGAATGATATCGGAGTTGAATGTCGGCACGACCGACATAGATAATCATTATTTTCGGGCCAAGAGGGGCGCCGAGAAGGCCGTGACAGAAAGCGGTTTCCCGTACACTATTTTTCGCTGTTGCCATTTCTTTGACTCTTTGCCGCTTTATGTGGTGGACAAACGAGCCATGATGTTCGGCCGCCAGCCCCATAAAAGATCATGGATATCATCGAGCGACTATGCCCTGATGGTTTCCAAAGCGTTTTCCATGGATGAGGCCAAGAATAAAATATTTCATGTTCGGGGAATCGATCGATTGACGGTCCGAGAAGCGCTTGAAAAATACCTGGGGATTACCGGGGCAGAAGTCAAAATTACGGAAACGCCGCTCTGGTTATTGGGTCTTCTTTCGAGATTCTCGAAGAATAAAAGTATGAGAGGTCTCGCCGAATTCATGAAGGCTTTCGACCGGATACCGGAGGCTGAGACCGAAGATGATACCGAGGAAATCCTGGGGCCGGCCCTGACCACAATTGGAGATTGGGCCAGAGAATACACCCTTAAGAAATAGCCCTATGGAAGGAGTTAATAAGATGATGAGAGTATTCAGGAATTCGATTGCGGGGGTATTAATTCCTATGGTCATAATAGCCTGCTTTGGCTGTTCCGGAGAGAAAACATCGAAGATGGGAAAGAGCCAATCCGATCACAATTATAAGTTTGATTCGGGTGAAGCAGCTTTCCGGATACCTTTTGAGCTGTATGGTAACCTTATTTTTGTCGAGGTCATGGTAAATGATTCCGGTCCGCTCTGGTTCATTCTGGATTCCGGCTGCGAATATTCACTGCTCAGTAAGGAAACCGCCGGGAAATCAGGTTTAAAGATGAGTGGTCCGGAAATGATCGAACAACCCGGGGGAGAGATTGAAGTTTATTCGACAGGCGAGGTATCGTTCGGGATGCCGGGTGTCAGGTTTATCAATCAAACGGTACCAATTTATCCTCTGGAATCGCTGGAGTCGATTGCCGGAAGATCAATCAACGGTATTCTCGGCCATGATGTTTTTGAGCGATTTGTCGTCGTAATTAACTATGATTCGCAGTATATAGACATATATGAACCGGATGGATATGAATATCAGGGTGATGGCGAGATTCTTGAGGTCACGGTAGAAAACGACGAGGCTTTTATCGAGACGGAGATAGAACATCCGGCGGGACGAAGAATCCAGGCCAGGTTGATGCTGGATACCGGCTCTATAAATGTGATCGGTTTCAACGGCTCATATGTCAAAGCCACCGAATTATTCGGTTCCAATCAGAAAACCATACCGGCTTTGGGAATTGCGATCGGGGGCAAGACGGAAAATTATGTGACTCGTATCGAAGCTCTGCATCTAGGCAAAATTGATATAATCAATCCGGTGGTCGGGGCCTCGGTCGATACTCTAAGAAGCGGCGACGCGGGGACGATTGCGGGCGAAGTTTTTCGGCGGTTTACATTGATTTTCGATTATGCCCATGGACGCCTAATCCTTGAGAAAAACCGCCATTTCGATGAACTCTATGAATATGATATGAGCGGCATATTTCCTATCGGGGAATTTCCCGATTTTGCGGTTAAAAAGGTTTTAGCGGTGATGCCCGGTACTCCGGCCGCTGAATCCGGAATATTGGCAGGCGATTATATCGAGGAAATAGACGGTCTTCAGGCCGGGCAGTTATCCATCCTGGAAATTCGCAGAATTTTCATTGGTGACGGGAAGACAGTCCGGTTAAAAATCCGGCGCGATCAGGATATTCTTGAAAAGAATATAAAACTCAAGCGTTTGATTTAAGACTAAAAATCGGGGATTGATCCGGAGATCAATCGCAGGCCGGTTCCGGCCCGCCGCGATAGAGATAATTTATCAGATAAACGGAATCGAGAATATTAATTCTGGCCCGGCCATCCATATCGACAACATCGGGATTAACCGGTTCGGGTCCGCCCTTGTAGAGGTAATTGATCAGATAGACTGCATCCAGAAGATTCAGCCGCCCGTTGCTGTCAATATCGCCGCATATTTTCCTGACCGTTATCAGCCCGGCCGGTCGGCCCATTATGCCGTTATTGAGAGGAATAATCAAGTAGGCATAAGAACCATCATAATCAATATCGGTATCGATAAAAACGCTGTCGGCAGTACCCGGGTTGGTTGTGGAACCTGATGGATCATCGATTCTGAACAGGGATCCGCCGGAACTGGCCGATCGGCGATAGATACGGCAGGTCAGGCCGGACTGGCCGGGCCAGGACAGCTCAATAGTGGTATCGGGGAGAAAGACGCCGTAAACGGTATCGGGCGGATCGGGCCAGTCTGACAGGGACAGCTGGATATTTTCCTGCTCGAAGGAATTATTCGGGATCAATCCGGTCAGGATGGCGCCTTCATGGTTATCGGCGTTAAAATATCGATATTCATAGGGATTACCGGCGGCTTCGGTAAGGTAGTTCTGAAAATCATCATACCAGTTGCCGTTATCGTAACCGGCCCCGATACAGCTTTCGATCCGGATTTCCTCATCGGTACCATCAAGAAAACCGACAAAGGCAATCTGTCCATTGGCCGGGACAGTCATATCGCTGTTGCTTACTGAGCCGTAGATATTTCCCTGGGCGACCGCAAGTTCAGCAAAAATGCCGAAAACGACCGGAACGCAAATTAAAAAAAACAGGATAATTCTCGTTATTCGGGTAATCATCGTTATTTCCAATATCGGCAGTAGTCAAAAATAAAAAATTGCAGACTATCAATAAACATACGATTAAATTCCCTTCCGTCAAGGACTCTTTTTTCGGGGTGGGAGGAAGGTCGGGTAAGGAGTGATATTGTAATTTACATCTAACGTGGAACTCATTATTGATTAAGGTGTTAATTATTTGGTAAAAGGGCCGGGCGGGGTTAATATTTATCTTGACAGATTCGATAATTAATTATATTGTTAGCGTTTGCGAGTTTTGCGTATTAGATGATAAGGCGGGTTTGGGCGATTAGCTCAGTTGGTTAGAGTGCTTGCTTGACATGCAAGAGGTCACTGGTTCGATTCCAGTATCGCCCACCATGATGATAGCGGGCTGTAGACCGGGGGACGGTTTATACCCGCTGCTTACTTATAGTATATTGGAATGGCTGAAGAGATTAAAATAAAATTTCCGGATGGCTCGGTCAAGAATTACCCGAAAGGGGTCACCGGCTACGAGGTCGCCCGTTCGATATCGCCGGGACTGGCCAAAGAGGCCCTGGCGGTTAAAGTCAACGGTCATCTCAGGGATTTAAAGGCCGGGATCGAGAGCGATAATCCGGTTGAAATCCTGACTTTCGACAAACCTGAAGGGAAATTCGTTTTCTGGCACTCTTCGGCTCATGTGATGGCCCAGGCCGTGACGGAGTTATTTCCGGGGGTGAAGCTGGCTATCGGTCCTCCGATCGAAGAGGGTTTTTACTACGATTTCGAGGTGGAGAAACCATTCTCACCGGAGGATCTCGAAAGAATCGAAAAACGGGTCGAGGAAATAATTCGTGAGAAAGCCGAGTTTCACCGCGAGGAAGTCAGCCGCGAGGAAATGCTGGAGAAGTATAAAAAAGAGAGTGAATCCTACAAAGTCGAAATGCTGGAAGAGGATATTCTCGATGACCGGGTATCGGTTTATAAGCATTCATCTTTTGAAGATCTTTGCCGGGGGCCGCATATTCCCAACACGGGAATGATTAAGGCCTTCAAATTGATTTCATCGTCGGGAGCCTACTGGCGGGGCGATGAGCACAAGACGATGCTTCAGCGGATCTACGGGGTGTCATATCCCAAGAAGAGCATGCTGGATGATTACGTCCATCGGTTGGAGGAGGCCAAGAGGCGGGATCACCGAATACTGGGCAAGCAACTGGAGCTGTTTCATATCAGTAACGAAGTAGGGGCGGGACTGGTGATGTGGCTTCCGAAAGGTGCTCTGATTCGGAACGAGATCGAGAATTTCTGGCGCGAGGAACATCTCAAACATGGGTATCAGCTGGTTTTTTCGCCTCATATAGCCCATCTGGATCTCTGGCATCGGTCGGGACATACCGATTTTTATACCGAGAATATGTTTAACCCGATCGAGGTTGACCAGGCGCGGTATCAGATCAAGCCGATGAATTGCCCGTTTCATATCAGTATGTACAAATCACGGCGCTGGAGTTACCGCGATCTACCGATGCGCTGGGCGGAACTGGGAACGGTTTACCGCTACGAAATGCCGGGAGTTCTGCACGGACTGATGCGAGTCAGGGGGTTTACTCAGGATGATGCACACCATTTCGTGTCGCCGGAGATGATGGAAGATGAGCTGGTCTGGCTGATTAAATTTTGTCTGGATATTCTTCGACCATTCGGATTCGAGAATTATGATATCTTTTTATCGACCCGTCCGGAGAAGGCTATCGGTGACCCGGCCGACTGGGTTAAGGCGGAGAATGGCCTTCGGCGCGCAATGGATATATTGAAGCTGGAATATCAGGTCGATGAGGGCGGAGGGGCCTTTTACGGGCCGAAGATAGATATCAAGATTAAAGATGCCCTGAATCGGAGCTGGCAGTGTTCGACGATTCAGTTCGATTTCTCGCTTCCGGAGCGCTTTGATTTGACTTACGCCGATAAAGACGGGCAGCTCAAGCGGCCATTTATGATTCACCGGGCACTTCTGGGTTCGATCGAGAGGTTTTTCGGGGTCTTAATCGAGCATTATGCGGGCAAATTCCCGCTGTGGCTGGCCCCGGTGCAGGTGAAAATCCTGCCGATCACGGATTCCCTCAATGATTACGGGGAGAAGATCCTGGAGTCTTTGAAGGAATCCGGATTCCGGGCGGAGCTTGATTCGCGTTCGGAAAAAATTGGTCATAAGATTCGTGAATCGGAGTTGCAGAAAATTCCTTATATGTTTATAATAGGTGAAAAAGAAAAAGCTAACGGAACGGTTTCGGTCAGACTCCACGGAAAAGGAGATATGGGCGGTTTTAAGCCGGAGGAGCTGATTCCCATAATGAAACAGGAAATCCGGGATAAAGCGCTAATATCCAAGTTGTTATAGGGAGGACACAATAAAGAAGAAAACGACTCGCGTAAACGAGAAGATTCTGGTAACGCCGGTCCGGGTGATCGGCGAAAACGGCGAACAGGTCGGGATACTGCCGGTAAAAGAGGCTATTGATCGAGCCCGGGCGGCTAACCTGGACCTGGTGGAAGTTTCGCCGAACAGCCGGCCGCCGGTTTGCCGCATCATGGATTACGGAAAGTACAAGTACGAGCAGTCGAAGAAAGAACGACAGGCAAAGAAGAAGCAACATACGGTCCAGATGCGGGCGATGCGTTACCGGCCCAAAACAGACGAGCATGATTATCAATTCAAGACGAGACATGTTCGGGAATTTCTCGAGCAGGGGAGTAAAGTAAAGGTTTTTGTGATGTTCACGGGCCGGGAGATGGCCAGAACGGAACTGGGCCGCAAAATTTTAGACAGGGTCGTGGAAGATCTCAGTGATATCAGCACCATCGGGCAAATCCCGAAGCTGGAGGGGCGGCGGCTGACAATGATATTGAATCCGAAACCTCCGACAGGTAAATCAAAAGAGAAGAGGACTGAAAATGCCAAAGATAAAAACGAGCCGATCCGCAGCGAAACGATTCAAGCGGACAGCGACCGGCAAGATCAAGCGTAAGAAGGCCTATCATTCGCATATTCTGACGAAGAAGTCGCCCAAGCGGAAGCGGAATTTACGCAAGTCGGACCTGGTCAGCGCGGTGGATTGCCGCCGGGTCAATAAGATGCTGCCCTATTGATGATTTAAATATAGTCTAAAAGAGACTGGATGAATTCAGGAGTATAGTATATGCCACGCGCAATGAATAATGTTGCCGCTCATAGAAGACATAAAAAGGTATTGAAAAGAGCCCGCGGCAATTACGGGGCCCGTTCCCGGTTATACAGGACGGCACTGGAAACAGTTCATAAGGGTTTGACTTATGCCTATCGCGATCGCCGTAATAAAAAGCGGGAATTCCGTCGTTTGTGGATTGTCCGGATTTCGGCGGCCGCCAAGCAGTACGGGATGAACTATTCAACATTTATTAACGGTTTGAAAAAAGCCGGGGTCGGTCTTGATCGCAAAGCCCTGGCGGATATTGCCGCCCGGGATACGGCCACGTTCGGCCGCCTGGTTGATATGGCCAAGGTTAATTAACTCCGGGATAAATAATGTCCGGAGTTAAGGAGACCAATGAAATTCTGGCCGAAGCTCTTTCGGCCATAGAAGCGGCCGCTTCGGATAACGATCTCGATAATATCAATATCAAGTATATCGGCCGAAAAGGGATAATTACGTCCGTTCTGAAAAGTCTGAAGGATCTTCCGATCGAAGAACGGAAATCCGTGGGAGCGTCGGCCAACCAGGCCCGGGTGAAGATTGAGCAGGCGATTGAAGCGGCGCGCGATAAATTCAAGACCGGCGGAGTCAAAACTCTGGTTGATCCAACCTTGCCCGGTATAAGCCATCGTCTCGGCGCCCTGCATCCCATCACCACAGTCATCGAGCGGATGTGTCGCTCATTTCAGAGTATGGGCTTTGCCATTGCCCGCGGGCCCGAAGTGGAAACCGATTATTATAATTTCGAGGCACTCAATTTCCCGCCGGATCATCCGGCCCGGGATATGCAGGATACATTTTATGTGGAAGGTGAGAAGCTACTTCTCAGGACCCACACGACCCCGGTTCAGGCGCGCTACCTGGAAAATCATCAGCCACCGATCAAAATAATCACTCCGGGGAAAACCTATCGAAATGAGGAAATTTCCACCCGATCGTATTGTGTTTTTCACCAGGTGGATGGTTTTCTGGTTGATGAGGGCGTGACACTGGCCGATCTTAAAGGGGTGCTGGTGGCCTTCTGCCGGGATTTCTTCGGCGAGGGCTTGAAACTTCGTTTCCGCCCCAGCTATTTTCCGTTCACGGAACCATCGGCCGAGGTAGATATTTCCTGTTTTCTCTGTCGGGGAAAGGGGTGTCGGCTTTGCAAGCAAACCGGCTGGCTGGAAATTCTGGGATGCGGCATGATAGACCCCAATGTTCTTGAATGTGCCGGGATGGATTCGGAGAAATACACCGGCTACGCATTCGGGATCGGGGTGGAACGGATCGCCATGCTGAAATACGGGATTAACGATATCAGGCTTTTTTATGAGAATGATATTCGTTTTATAAGGCAATTCATGTAATGCAGTTACCCTATAGCTGGATAAAAGAACTGGTCGATATTTCGTGGCCGGCACCCGAGCTGGCCGGGCGTTTAACGCTGGCCGGAGCGGAAACCGAGACTGAACCGGTCCTCGAAAAAGGATTCGACAATATTTGTGTCGGCCGGATCGAGCAGATAGAAAATATCGAGGGGACGGATCACCTGAAGAAAGCGCTGGTCGATATCGGCCGGGAAAAATTGCAGGTGGTCTGCGGCGCTCCAAATGCCCGAGGCGGGCAGAAAGTGGTCGTAGCCAAAATAGGTGCCGAATTGCAGGGCGGAATAAAAATAAAGAAAAGCAAAATCCGCGGGGTGGAATCATCAGGGATGATCTGCGCCGAAGATGAACTGGGTTTGAGTGATGATCATTCGGGGATCATGGTGCTCGATGAGGATGCCCCGATTGGAGCGCCGATCGATGATGTCCTAAAAGTAAACGACTATATTTTAAATCTCGATCTGACACCCAATCGTGCCGACCTTCTTTCGGCCATCGGGGTGGCCCGTGATACCGCCTGCCTGGCCGGGCTGAAGATGAAGAAGCCGGAGATTGACCTGATTGAAGTTTCGGAAAAAGCCTCGGATTATATAAAGATCAGGATCGATAATCCCGAGGCTTGCCAGCGATACACGGCTCGAATTATCAAAGGGGTAAAAATCGGACTGTCGCCCTGGTGGATTCGGCGTAAGCTGTTGCTCTGCGGTATCAGGCCGATTTCCAATGTGGTTGATATCACCAACCTGGTGATGATGGAATACGGACAACCGCTTCATGCCTTTGATTATCGAAAATTCAGCCGGGGAGAAATTGTGGTTCGGCGTGCTTTCGAAGGTGAGATGTTTACTACTCTCGATGGCCGGGAACATAAACTGACCCCGGATGTCCTGATGATTACCGATGGCCGTCAGGGAGTGGGAACGGCCGGGGTCATGGGTGGTCTGGATTCAGAAGTGTCCGAGGACACGGTCGATATTTTGCTGGAATCGGCCTATTTCGACCCGGTAACCATCAGGAAAAGCCGGATGCTTCTGGGGCTCAATACCGAATCATCGTATCGTTTCGAACGGGGTGTCGATCCTAATATCGTTCCGATTGCGGCGAACCGGGCGGCCTGCCTGATGCAGAAATTCGCCGGTGGATCGGTTTTGTCGGGTCTGGTTGATTGTTATCCCGAGCCGATAAATCCGGCGGAAATCGAATTGAGGCCGGAGCGGGTGCGGGCTCTTCTGGGGGTGGATATCCCGACCGAACGGATAATTAAGATTCTCCGTGATCTGGAATACGAAGTCGAAGACCGGGGAAAACTTCATGTGAAGGTGCCGACTTTCGCGGTTGATGTTAAACGCGAGGTCGATCTTATCGAGGAGATTATCCGCATTGAGGGTTTCGAGTCGATTCCGTTTATTGACCGCAATAATGGCCCCCTGTTTACACCGGGCCATCCCGATGATGTTTTTCGGAGTGAGATCAGGAGAATATTGACGGCCCAGGGATTCGACGAGATTTACAGTTCCGGATTGGGTCATTCCCGGCAGTTAAGCAAACTGGGAGCCGGAGATAAGCAATTGAAAATATTGAATCCGATTGCCGAGGATCTGGATGTTCTGCAGAATACCCTGATTTATTCGTTATTGAAATCAACCGCTCATAATATCGCTCATCGTAATGTTGATCTGGCATTGTTCGAGATCGGTAAAGCCTTCAATCCCGGAAACCCGCCTGCCGAACAGGAGATAATCGGGATAATCATGACCGGCCGCTCGGTTGATAAGTGGTTTGGCCGGGGAAGAGAATATTCATTTTATGAACTGAAAGGCGCCCTGGAAACTCTGGCCGGGGGATGCCGTTGCGGAGAAATCGCGTTTGTCGGTTGTGATCAGAAACCGTTTATCAAAGGTCTGGCATTTAAGGTGAATATCGGAAGCGTGACAATAGGTCGGGCGGGTCAGATCGATCCTGAGATTGCCCGCGAATTCGATATTAAGCAACCTGTATTCGCGGCTGAGATTGATTTTGACGGATTATTGGGAAGCAGGCAGGATACGGCGGTATTCAAGCCGCTTCCTCGCTACCCGGCCGCCCCACGCGATATAGCCATAGTGGTCGATGAATCGGTCCGGGCCGGGGATATACTGGAGGAGATAAAAAAGGCCGGTGGAAAATTGCTGGAATCGGTTGAGATTTTCGATCTTTATCGCGGCAAACAGATCGGATCGGGTAAAAAGTCACTGGCCTTCGCCATGATCTTTCGATCCGCGGAAGGTAGTCTTGAAAATGCGGAAGTTGTTGATTTGCAGAGAAAAATAGCTGAACATTTAAAGCGTTGCTTTAAAGCAGAAGTCAGAGAAGGTTGATATGGATACGCTGGAAAAGCTGGAAGAAAAAATAAACAAGGCGGTTGCCCTGATTGATAAATTGAATCAGGAAAATGGTCATCTGATTGACGAAAACAAGCGTTTAAAGACACAGCTAACTGAAACGGAATCCCGAATTACCCGGATGGAAAAGGAAGAAAACGAGAAATCGGAAACGGTTAAACGGCGTTTGAGTAGTATTCTTGATCGTCTGGGAAACCTGGAACAATTATAAGTATTTTATATTTGACAAGAAGAGTTTGGATTTATAGGTTATTTTTTATAAATAGATTAACGTAATAATTTAAGTGATAAAAGAGGATAGTCCAAAATTATTTGAGGATAATAGTTCATAATAATATGCCTGGAATTTCTGACAAAGACAAGGTGGTTAGGGTAGCCATATTCGGCGAAGAATATTCGATTCGGGGTAATGCGAATGGGGATTATATGCTTCGTGTTGCCGACTGTGTCGATAAAAAAATGCGCGATATTGCGCTTCGATCCAAAAATAGGTCACCTCATAAGATTGCCGTATTGGCGGCGTTAAATTTGGCCGATGAACTTTTGGATCTTAAGGACAATTTAGAGGCGAATAACAGCATCACAGAAAATAAGGCAAGAAATCTTCTGGAATTACTCGACAGCAAACTCGAGGGTTCCGGGGATAAATGAATTATTGGCTTCAATCAATTCATATCCTCTTTTTTCATAGACATTATTTTTAATAGATGGTCCCGATAAAGAGTCGGGACAAGGAGGACAGATGGACAATGTCTTGGTGGTTGTCCTTTTAGCGGTCCTGGCGGCTATTGTTGGTTTTGGCCTGGCCTGGCTGATTTTGAGACGAATCGGCGATCGTAAAATCAGCGGGGCGGAAGAAGCGGCCAAAAAGATAATTGCCGAAGGCCAAAAAGAGGCTGAAATAAAGAAAAAAGAAGCCCTGCTTGAGGCAAAAGAAGAATGGTACAAAACAAAAACCAATTTCGAGCGCGAATATCAGAATAAAAGAAACGAAATTCAGAAGACCGAGAGGAGGCTGGCCGATAAGGAAACGGCTGTCGATCGCAAACTGGAAAGTTTACAGAAGCGGGAAAAAGAAATTGTCAACCGTGAAAAGACCCTGGCCGGCCGCGATAAAGGAATAACCCTCCGCGAGCAGGAGCTGGAAAAATTAGTGCACATCCAGAATGAAAAACTGGAACGCATCGCCCAGATGACATCCGACGAGGCCAAAGAAGAGCTGAAAGTCAATTTGATCAACGAGGCCAAAATCGAGGCGGCCGCCATGATGAAGGAAATAAGGGACAAGGCCGAGCAGAATGCCGAAAAGGAAGCGCGGGAAATTATTATATCGGCCATTTATCGTTGCGCCGCCGATCACACGGTGGAATCAACAGTATCGGTGGTAAATCTACCGAACGAGGAAATGAAAGGGCGTATTATCGGACGGGAAGGACGTAATATCCGATCATTCGAGACCGCTACCGGGATTGATGTGATTGTCGATGATACTCCCGAGGCGGTGATTCTTTCCGGCTATGATCCGATCCGCCGGGAAATCGCCCGGATGTCTCTGGAGAAATTGATCACCGACGGACGGATACATCCGACCCGAATCGAAGAAATCGTGGCCAAGACGGAAAAAGAGATGGAGATGATAGTTCGGGAAATAGGCGAACAGGCCTGTTTCGATCTGGGTATTCAGGGACTTCATCTGGATGTAATCAAGCTTCTTGGCAAATTGAACTACCGCAGTTCGTACGGACAGAATGTCTTGCAGCATTCCAAAGAAGTGGCCATTCTGGCGGGATTGATGGCCGCCGAGTTGGAGCTTGATCCGAATCTGGGCAAGCGAGCCGGGCTGTTGCATGATATCGGTAAGGCCATCGACCGGGAGACGGAAGGAACCCACACCGAGATCGGGGGGAATTTCCTGATCCGTTACAATGAACATCCAGCGGTAGTCAACGCGGTATTGTCGCATCACGGGGACATCCCCCAGGAGACGCCATATGCTATTTTAGTCCAGGCGGCCGATGCTATTTCGGGAGCCCGCCCGGGAGCGCGGCGGGAACCGCTGGAGGCGTATATCAAGCGTTTGGAGACCCTTGAAGAACTGGCGGATTCCTTCCGCGGAGTGGCCAAGGCATTTGCGATCCAGGCTGGCCGCGAAGTTCGGGTGATTGTCGAATGTGAGCTTATAGATGATCTGGCCACGCATATTCTGGCCGGTGATATCGCCCGCAAGATTGAACAGGAAATGGAATATCCGGGACAGATTAAGGTCTCGGTGATTCGTGAATCGAGAGCGACGGAATATGCCAAGTAGGAGTCATGAAGCCACAGATTAAGATTCTTTTTTTCGCCGATGCCTGCGGTCAGCCGGGGCGGTTTGTTTTATCGCAGATGTGCAAGCCGCTCAAGGAAAAGTACCAGGCGGATTATGTGATCGCCAATACTGAAAACGCCGCCGGGGGATTCGGTATCACACCGGAAATGGCCCGAAAAATGTTTACCTACGGGATTGACTGCCAGACCTCGGGAAACCATATCTGGGATCGTCTGGATATCCTCAAATATATCGATGAGCAGCCGCGACTTTTGCGGCCGTCGAATTTTCCTCCGGGATGTCCCGGAGCGGGTTACCTGATAGACGAAGTTGACGGAGTCAAAATCGGGGTATTGAATCTCCAGGGGCGGACATATATGAAGGATATCGACTGCCCGTTTCGGACGGCCGATCGCGATTTGCGGATTATCCGGGAGAGGGCCGATATTGTCATCGTCGATTTTCATGCCGAAGTTACCTCGGAGAAGCAGGCGCTGGCTTATTATCTCGACGGTCGGGTGTCAGCCATAATCGGGACCCACACCCATGTCCAGACGGCCGATGAATCGGTGTCGGAACGGGGAACGGCCTATATCACCGATGCCGGAATGACCGGGGCCTATGATTCGATTATCGGGATGGCCAAAGGGCCGTCGCTGGACCGGTTTTTAACCGGCATGCCGAAGCGTTTTACATGCGCCAAGAAGGATATTAAAATCAGCGGAGTGGTGGTAACGGTCAGCACCGAAGACGGCGGGGCGGAGGCAATCGAAAGATTTAGAATCGACTATGGCGGGGATATGGGACCCGAGGAGAAGGAATGAAGGACGTTATGGAGGCGACAATAATCGACGGCAAAAAGATATCCGGTGAGATCAAGGAAGAGCTTCAACGGAAAGTCGCAGAGCTTAAAAAGAAAGGCGTTACTCCGGGACTGGCGGCGGTGCTGGTGGGCGATGATCCGGCCTCCCAGAGTTATGTCCGCGGCAAAGCGAAGGCGTGTGAGAAAATCGGTATCTTTTCCGAAGTCATTCGCAAGCCGGCCGATATCACCCAGGAAGAATTGGAGAAAATTGTCCTGGAGTTGAACGGGCGGAAAGATATCGATGGAATTTTGGTGCAGTTGCCGCTTCCGGGACATCTTAAAGAAAAGGATGTGATTCTTCGTATTGATCCGGCCAAGGATGTCGATGGGTTGCATCCATTCAATTTCGGAATGCTTCTTCAGGGGCACCCGACCTTCCTGCCCTGCACCCCGTACGGAATCGTGGAATTGATGCGTCGCTATGATATCGATCCGGCCGGTAAGGAAGTAGTGGTACTGGGGCGGTCCAATATTGTCGGCAAACCGATCGGGGTGATACTCCTGCAGAAAGCCAGGACAGCCAATGCCACAGTAACTTTTTGCCATTCCCGGACCACTAATATAAGGGATGTCTGTCGTCGGGCGGATATTCTTATTGCCGCTATCGGGCAACCTCGTTTTGTTACAGCCGATATGGTCAAAGAAGGGGTGGTGATAATTGATGTCGGGATTAACCGTATCGAGGATCAATCAAATGATAAAGGATACCGGATTATCGGCGATGTCGATTACGAAGGTTGTCTGGAGAAGGCCTCGTTTATTACCCCTGTTCCCGGGGGAGTGGGGCTGATGACGATTGCCATGTTGCTGGCCAACACGGTTCAATCGGCCGAAAAACGTGTTAGATAAAAGAGCGGCAAAACCGCATTGACATGCACATATTGCGCATCATTATGCGCATTATTCTCTCTCAAAACTGATTTTTCACATCCTTCTTTCGGGCATTTCATTATTGAATTTAATGAATGAAATGTCAACCTGTTATTATGCTGACATCCAGTCGGATACTACAATTACATAAAGTATTTATTTAAGTATAAAGTTATTTGGAATCGGTCAATTTTTGTTTGTAGAAAGGTACTGTCTTTGCTTTTTCACGGGTGAATGACCGCTATAATTATGGCTAGCCAATTGAGAATATTGATTTTTGCCCCACTTTTTATCCTTCTCATCCTGTCATACGGTTATGCTCAGGAAATCGTATATGAGTTACCCGATTCATTGCAGGAATTGCAATCATGGGAAGGCAATGGAGAAACGGTAATCCTTGCGGCCGGAGTCGGTTGCCCGCCGGCCGGTCAGATAGTGGTAACGCCGTCATCGGGAATAGCCGGCAACTCTGATATCTACACTATCGATATAACTTTGCCCCAAACCGGAATTCCTTATAAGGGCGGATTGATGTTCACATTCCCGCCGAATTTCGATTTGTCGGGGATTGTAAGCATAAATATTGATGATAATCATGAAGGCGGGAATCTGGAGATATACAGGACTTTCATATTCGGCCGGTCGATCGCCTTTACCTTTAAGGCCGGACAATCGCCTCCTCCCGGAACGGTAATGACCTTTACGCTTAATTCGGTGGGGAATACCCCGGTGGCCAGGCAATACCGGCTTTATGGGATTATTTTTAATCGCTATCTGCAGATCGTCTCCGGGCCGACCGCCTCGCAATATTTCGATATAATTCCGGATGTCCCGGTTTCTTTATCGATAAGGCCGGATCAACCGCTGTGGTTGAAAGCCGGGCAGAGCCAGCTGTTCCGGGCCATTGCCCGGGATCGGCTGGGCAATGAGATTCGAAATATTGAATATGAATGGTCCCTGACGGCCGATTCGGATCCGATTGGATTGATATCCGGGGGGAACCTGTTTGTCACCAAAGTCGGGACCGGGCGGATTCAGGCGGAGTACATGGGATTGACGGCCCGATCAGGGCTAATAGCGGTCCGGCCGGGGGAAATCAATCATTTTGAAATTACCGAGTATCCTCCGTATGTTCCGTCGGGGCAGGTTTTCCCATCGCCGGTGGTGGTCGAAGTGTATGACGCCTTTGATAATCTGAAAACCGATTATGATGGTCCGGCCTATTTTACGGCCGTGGATCCCCTGGCGGTTTTTTACTATGATGCAGGTAATCCTTATTATTTCACTGTTGCCGATTCCGGTGTTCATTCCTTTGAAGGAAGTCTGTTTCAACTGGGGGCGGCCGGGTATCAGCGACTTACTGTAACGGATGGTTTCCGGACCGGTTCCACCGGGTATATCACGGTTTCGGGGGAAGTCGGGCCGATTGTCTCCTTTGAACTCGAATATTCATCAACAATTATGGCCGGGAAAACCGCTCTTATATCTATAACCGGGGCAGTCGATGAAAATGGGCAACCGGCGGAAGGCATAATTTCGCTGACCCTTTTGAATGATGGAATTTCACCGGGCGGTTTTGAACCGGTGATCAATGATATCTATGTTCAGCATGGGACCGGTTCAGCGGTTATTTATCTGTATCGGGCCGGTATTGCGGAACTGACGGCCGCAACGGAGCAATTCAGCCGGAATCTCAATATTGAGGTTTATCCCGGTGAGGCCGCGGAACTGGTCATGGAATTGGCCGAGTCGCAGTTTGTAGGTCAACCGCTTCTGGGTCCGGCAACTCTTACGGCTATGGATAAATTCGGAAATATCAAAACTGATTTCGATGCTTCACAGACGCCGGTCGAACTGAATACAGATCGGGGGACTCTCTCACCATCGATTCTCGATAATGTTTTCGATTTTACCGATGGGGTGGCTGATCTGGCGTCTGAATATATTATATTTGAGGGAGAAGCGGGAGAGGTCCGGCTGAGCGCGATAGCCGGAGAAGTGCTGTCGTATCCGATTAAAATTACTTTCAATAACATGGAATTCGATATGGCCGGGGAAGTTTCCGGCTATGCCTATATCGGTCGGGATTATATAATCAATCTGACGGTATTCAATAACGGGAACCTGACTCCCGAGGCAATGACAATCCGGGCTTATTTCAAATCCTGTCCCGTCCAGTGTCTGGCAATATATAAGCCGGATCAGATGCCCGAGCCGGGTAAATTTCTGACGTTTCAAACTGCCATTCCCACCGGGGAGCTTTTGCCCGCAGAAGAGGACTCGGTGGTAATCGGGATTGAATCGGAATATTTCGCTTATAGCGCCATAATAACCGCTGATTATATCGAATCATACCGGGTTGAACCGATCGCACCATCACGGCTCGAATTTGTTGCCGGATCCTTATCGTGCGATACACTTTTGACTCCATCGACTCTGGCGATGCTGGAGATGAGATTCAATTTAATCGGATCTGGTTTGCCGGAGGTCGCGTATATTTCGAATCTGCAACTTGATCTGGAAATCCCCCAATCTGACCCGATACCACTGGCGGCGGAAACCAAGTCGGTTGAAATTCTTGATAACGTCATGTCGGTCAGGTTCGAAAACGTGGACATCCCCGATTTAAAAGAATACGGTCTTTCGGATCCATTGTCTGCCGGGCTGATGCTGTCGGGTTATATTTATCCGGCTGTCGAACCGTTAATTTATTTTGAACAACTGGAGAATTTCGGTTCGGTTCGTGTCGAATATCGTTCCAATCCGGAATACGTTTCAAATACCCTGTCGCCTTTGACTCTGTTGTATGATACGGCTCAGTCTTTTGAATTCGATCTGGTTCTTGATGGTTCCGCCGATATTTTACTTGATCCGGTGTTATCCCGATTCGAATTGCAGCATCAGGGGGGGATTCTTTCGGCCTTCCCGGTCGATCCGACAAAATTGCATCCCGGTATCAACCGTATCCGAACCGGGGCGATATATATACCCGAAAGCCTGGTGGGTGAGGAACTTTATCCGGGAATGATCTTAAACGGTGCCGAGCTTTATTCCCGCCGGCTCGATACGATTCTATTCGGTGATGAAACGATAGTGGTTTCGGACCAGACGGTTGTTCCATCATGGCTGCAAATTATCTCCACCGACCTGAATACGTACAATCCTCCATTTGTCAATTACAATCAGCCGTTTTCGATTTCCGTCAGCGTGGAAAATCTGTCCGATGCCACGATTGATTCGATTTCGATCTATATCCAGTCCGAAAACGGATTGGTCACTTATGCCGAAAAGCATGGAATTTCCATTCCGTCCAGTTCCGTGGTGGGTAATTCATTCAATATAACCGCGCCGGATTATTCAACCCCGTTGTTGATTTATCGGTCGGTAATCGAGGCTTCGGGGGCGGTGATTCTTTCACCGCTGGATAATACGGTGGCGGTATCAGTGCAATCCCCGGCCGAAATAGACCTGCGCTATGCACTCAGGAATACCAGCGGGTCCTATGTCGATTACTATCAGACCTTTTCGGTCGAAGCCGAACTGCATAATCTGGGCGAAGCGGCGGCCGGTGACGGGGAAATAACGCTCTTGACCGGCGGCTATGATTTCGGCGTAACCGATTCGGTGAGCGAGGATGTGGAGACCGGCAGTACCCTGGTTTTCGAACTTACCGCCCCGGCCCAATCATTATCGACTGAATTCATTTTGAAAGTCAGCCGAATGCCGCTTGATCGCAATACCGGTCAGCCGGCCCTGGTGAATACCGATTCTATTTCTTTCCCGATTGTGGTCGAGCCCGGCGACGCGGAACTGGTTGTCGATGCCGTGGCGGGTGCGACGTCGCTGATTCGAGAAGGAACCACCGGTGAGTTGCTGGTGCTGAAACTGAAAAATGATACCGAAAACCAGTTGAATGTGGTCGAGTTGATTACTATCACCATAGAATTTACTGACAAGAACGGTCTTCATATTGCACCGGATGATATTCTCGTCCTGGCCGAATCCGGTTTTATGCAGGATGATGTGCTTCTTACATCGGCGGTTATAGACAGCGGACGGCTGGTATTGGCCTTCGATGATTATGTCCTTGATCCGGGAATATCGGATACCATCAGTCTGATGGCGAAGTTCCGGGAGAATATTCCGTTTGCAAGTTTCAAACTGTACATCGACCGGCGGGACATACGAGCCATCTTTGCCGCCGGGCCGAGGATTAATCAACTGGTTCCAATCCGCGGTGAAAGCGGTGACAGCTATTTGATCAGCGAAAGCTATGTGGTCGTCAAACCGGGGTTGGAGAACTCTCTGCTGATTCGCAATAATCCTTTCAATCCGCTGGAAGGTCCGGCTGAAATCGGATATATTCTTGATGCGGACAGCGAGGTTACCATGACCCTCTATACCCTGATAGGGGAAAAGGTCTATGAGATTTCTTACCCGGCCGGCAGTGAAGGGGGGCGGCAGGGGCAGAACCGGGTTTTCTGGGATGGTTACAATTCCGAGGGGCGGATGGTTTTGAACGGGGTGTACGTAGTGGTAATCAAACTGGCTGAATGTGATGAAACATACAGATTGAAGCTGGCGGTGATGAAATGACGGGCCGTTCGATAGCGATATTGATTCTAACCGGCCTGATAATTATCGGGTCGGGTCCGGCGCTGGGCGATGACGGCGGCCGGGAGTCGCAGTTTTCTATCGGATCGGGAGCCCGATCGGTAGGCATGGGCGGTGGGATGGTCGGTCTGGTCGATGATGCGACAGCTATTTTCTGGAATCAGGCGGTGCTGGCCACGCTGGAGGAGCAGGAATTCGGTTTCATGCACGCCACCCTTTTTGAAGGGTCGATGTTCGATGCCGCATCATTCGCCTACCCTCATCCCAGGCTGGGCGGTTTCGGGTTATCGTTTATGCGGCTTGGAACGGATGATATTGTCCGGCGGGTGGAATGGAGTGAAGAAGGCACTTTCGGGTACCATATTGTCCAGTTAATTCTGGGGTACGGACGGCGTCTGGAGGGCGGTTTTTATGTGGGCTCGGCCCTGAAAATAGTCAATCAGTCGCTGGACAATAATTCCAGCTACGGGGTCGGGCTGGATGTTTCCTTTTACCGGCCGTTGACAAGGAAAATTTCGGCCGGGATTATTTTCCAGGATATTATTCCTCCGCGGCTTCGGCTGAATGAAAAACTGGAGACTCAACCGCATACGATCATGTTCGGGATCGGGATAAAAGATATCAGGATATTCCGGAATCTATATCATAATTTCAACCTGGCTCTGGAAAAACCGGAGGAAAGATCGGTTAAACTTCATACCGGACTGGAAACGAATTACCGCGATGTGGTCGATTTCCGGATCGGTTATGATCGTGATAATATGGCCTTCGGACTGGGTTTGCACTATCATCGGGTGCGGTTCGATTATGCTTATCGCATTATGGACGGAATCACCGATTCTCATCGCTTCGGTTTTTCTTTCCGATTCGGAGTTTCGGTATCGGAGAAATTGAGACGTGAGACTGAGCTGGCGGATGCCCACGGCAGTTATTTGATTTTGAATGATCGTCAGGAGCAATTCAAATATTACAATTACCTGGCCGACCGCTTTTATAACAATGATGAATTCGATTCGGCCTATGTATATTACCATCGGGCCCTGGCCTACCGCGAAGACAGCCCGGAAGTCCTGGAGAAGATCGCGGCTATCGATGCCCATCGGCGCCAGTTGATTCAGGAGCAACAGGCCGAAATTTCAGACGAAGAATTGCAGAATATCCTGCTTGACAATTACTATCAGCAGGCCGCCGCCTTTTTCAACCAGGGACGCTATGTCGCCGCCCGGGCGATTATCGGGCTGGCGCAAAAGATGGAGCCTGAATCATCGCGGCTCAACGATTTTAAATTAATGCTGAATCGGGCGGTTGAAGAACGGCTGATTGAATTGCTCGACCGGGCCGATCGGGCCGAGAAAGAGGGACGTCTTTCGGATGCCATCACGGCTTACGACCTGATTCTGGAGCTGTCTCCGGATGATTTGACCATCAAGAAGCTTAAGGGTCGAGTCGGGACCAAAATAGATGTGGCCCGGATGATCAGCAAGGGCGTGGAATCATTCTATCTGGGACGGTTGTCATCGGCCGAAGGCCAGTTTAACGAAGTGATCCGGATTTCCCCGGATAACCTGGTGGCCCAGGAGTACTTGCGCAAGATAGTTTCGTTGCGGCAGCAGCCCAGTGTCCAGGAGGATCTGGAGAAAGATGAATCAGTCTGGAAAATATATTTGAACGCCCTGGAGTACTACCGCAACGGCGAATATGAAAGGGCCATCGAACTCTGGGAAGAGGTATTGAAATTCTATCCCGGCAATGAACAGACGCTGAATAATATTAAGCAGGCCCGGTTAAGGTTACAGTCAAAAGAATAAGTTTATTCGAGATACTTCGCCAATGGGGCTTTTTATATTGAACATCCGGCCCCGGCAAATGATATTCATTTTATGTTATCAAGGCCCGTCAGAGAGATCAACGCCGAATACGAGGCTGAGGAAAACTCGTTGCCGGCGATATTGAGTTTTGTGCGGGAAAGCTGTATCAATGGCGGCCTGTCGCGAAAGGATGTCGGAGCGGTGACCCTGGCGATCGAGGAAGGTGTTACCAATATAATCCGTCATGCCTATCTTTATGAAAAAGGGCGGGTCAGGATCCGCATTGTCGTTTTCAAGAAACGGATTATTTTTTCCCTGATGGATAACGGCCGGTCGTTTCATCCCGAAAGCGGCGGGAAACTGGATTTACAGAAGCTGGTCGAATCGGGCCGCAAAGGGGGGCTGGGTTTTTACATGATAAAAAAGATCATGGACTCAGTGGAATATCTTTCGACGCCCGGTTTCAACGAATTGCGGATGACCAAACTGATTTCCATGCAACCGGAGAAAGCCCGGTTGTTCATGGGACGGATGTTCACCCTGCGGGTCAAATTTTCGCTTTATACGTTTTTGGTCATGCTGGTGATCATCGGTTCGGCTTATTATATCATCGACTCCCGGACCACCGGCAATATTTACAGCCATCTGCATGATACGGTCGGTTCGCTATCGAAAACGATTGCCGACCAGGCCTCGGGTTATATTTTAAACCGCCGTTCGGACGTGGAGTTCGATGAACTGGTGGCCAGTTATCAGCGGGCGAACCGGGAATTCCAGATGGTTGTCCTGACCGACAACGGCGGCAGTATCCTGGCCGATTCCCGGGATATCCGCAATTTACACCGGTCATATGAACCTCCGCCGGGCGTAAATCCGGAAATTATCGGTCTGCCTCAGGCATTCGAGAGCAATGGGGACAGGTTTCACTATTTAGTCAACGATATTAAAAGCGGAAACAGGGTGATCGGCAAGGTTCATATTGCCTATACCGATCGCTGGGTGGCCGATCTGGTCAATAATGAGCGCCGGAAAATTATCGCTCTGACGATTATCGGGCTGGCTTTCGGCATCGGGGGAATTTATCTGCTGTCCAGTTATTTTGTAAGTCCCATCGTCCGGATCGTGCAACGGGTCAGGAAATTCAGTTCCGGGGATATCGAAACGGAGCTTCCGCTGGAGGGAGTCGAGGAATATTTCGAAATATCCAAGGCCTTGAACGAAATGATGAGTCGTTTAAGGCGCGATCGGGCCAATATTGTCGAACGGGAACGGGTGGCCAAGGAGATCGAGGTGGCGGGGCAGATTCAGAAGACATTGCTTCCGGAAAAATTACCCGAAATTCCCGGTCTGGCGCTGGATACCTTTTATCGGGCGGCTTCGCGAATCAGCGGTGACCTGTATGATGTTTTTAAAATCGATGAGGACAATTTTTGCCTGCTGGTAGCCGATGTCTCCGGCAAGGGTATTCCGGCCTCGTTGATTATGTCGGTCTTGAGAACGGTGATTCGGATTTATGCCAAAGGCAAAACTTCCTCGCATGATATCCTGGTGACGGTTGATAATTACATCAAAGGTGATATTCCGCCGGGGATCTTTATCACTATTTTTCTGGCCGTGTACAACGCCCGGACAAAGAAACTCAACTTTGTATCGGCCGGGCACAATCCTCTCATTTATCTCAATGGTAATAAACGGGAGGCCGGGTTTATCAATCCGCCCGGGGTTCCGCTGGGTTTGCCTCTTGAAGGCAGGAACGCTTTTTCGGAAAAACTCAAGCAACAGTTTATTCATCTCAATGCCGGCGACCGGCTGTTCATATATTCCGATGGGGTAACCGAGGCAATGAACCGGGCCAACGAAAAATATGGTCTTGAGAGACTTCTTAATATCTTCAAGGAACAGGTCCGGAACGGTTCCACCGCCGATCCCAAACAGATTTCGGAAATTATTCTGGCCGATCTGGACAACCATTGCGGTCTGGCGACCCAAGCCGATGATATCACCTTTATCACTGTTTCGGTTGAGGATGGGAAAAAGCCGAAGGATACCGCTCTCGAAACAAAAACCGTCGAATAGCATAAATAAAAAGATCCGGGGCTAAAAAGGGCTTGCCAGAAGGGCATTTATTGTTCATTTTTCCGTTAGTTCCGAATTTATAAGAACTAAGTTATGGAAAATATAAAAATATCTGTTTCCGAAAGCGGCCGCGACGAAAATATTTCAGTGATCCGGGTCGACGGTGTCATTGACACCTTGACCGCGACTCAACTGGAAGAGGTTCTGGACCGGCTTCTAAACCGTAATCGCTATAAAATAGTCCTCGATCTGGCAGGGGTGGACTATATTTCATCGGCGGGCTGGGGCATTTTTATTTCCCGGATCAAGGAAATCCGGGGCCATGAAGGGGATATCAAGCTGGCCAATATGGTGGCCAATGTCATGGAGATTTACGAATTACTGGAGTTCGACAATATCCTCGAAGCCTTCGATAATGCCAATTCCGCCAGGGCGGCTTTCGGAAATAGCAGCGGGCCTCAGGGCCCAAAAAAAAAAGCCCCATTAACCGGCGTCCGAACAACGATTGAGCAACTTCCGTCGTTTTCGCAGGCGGCTCCGACCGCCCGGACAGCCGAATTCCATGCCGAAAGCAGAGGGGGAAAATCTCTCACCAGGGCCGAGCAGATTGTTCTTGATTCGGTTCGAGAGGACCCCTTTTATACGATTTCGGAGTTGAAGCTGGTTTTGCAGGAATCACTGCTTGATTCCGGGATTGGCTGGTGGGGAGTTTTTAAAATTCTCTGGGGAAATAACCTGCTTTCGCGGCGGGCCAGATTTCGTTATGCCCGCCAGCATCGGAATCGTAATTAATATTTTAATTGACACAGACCTTTGTTTGGGGTAAGATGATTTCGAAACCGCCTATTTAAGTATATGATAGAGATAATCTTAATATTGGTTCTGGCTGTTTCGGTGGTAGCCCTTTCCGCGATTTTACTGCTGAAGGGCCGTCGAATCCCGGGCGGGGCCATTCTGGATGATGATACTGTCAATGATCTTATTGCTTCGATCAGAAGCAATGTGGCCAGCGGCCGAATTCAGGATGTGGCCGGCAGTGTTTCGGATATTCTGAGGAAACATCTTGGATGCACAAAAATAGTCTTTCTCAAGTATTACCGTTCCAACCTGGAACTTAATTATTTTGCCGGAATCGATAATATCGAGCGCAACAGCATGCGTCTGAGGTTTAAACAGGAACTTCATCAAAAACTCAAAGAGAGTGCCGGGATTAGGCCGCTGACCGAACTGGCCGAAATTCTCTCTCCGGAATATTTGGCGGGATTGAACAGATTCGGCCTGAGGTATTTTTTCCCGGTTTTTTTAAGAGATAAACTATACGGGTTATATTTAATAGCGACCGAGTTGTCGGTCAACAATGCATCTTTGAATTTACTGGCGGCCACGCTGGCTTTCAATCTTTCAGCGGCATATCATATCGGTCTCCAGGAACAAAAAATAAATCGTTATGCCGACCGGATTAAAAGCCTGACAAAATCACAAAATCGTCCCCAGCGCCAGGGCCCATCGGGTGAAATGTTGAAATTTCTAAGATTGCGTAATTGCCAGCAACTGGTTCCCGAGCTTTTCAAGGCGCTGAAAAGGGATGGCAATTTTTCCAAGCTGGGTTTTTATATAAGGACCGATTCGGGCGACGATCACTGGATGGCTATAAGCTGGAATATCCCCGAGGCGGCGGATAGCCGAATTAAGGAGCATTTTGACTGTCTGGTCGAGAGAATCGAACCCGATCGCTTGTTCCGACTTGATGATGTTTCCAGTCTGGAGCAAAATATGATGGAAGACCTCCGGCCGATCATAGACAGCGAGGTTAAATATCTCCTGGCAATACCATGGGCGGACCGCAAGAAGGCGCTTCTGGCCTGGAGCAGTGACGAAGAAACCGAGATAACCATCCAGACCATCGACCGATTTCGCCGGGAGGCAAAACCGCTGGTGGATAATATATCCCGATTCGAGAAGGCGGAGGAGATGTCGTATACCGACGGCCTGACGGGGATGTATAATTTTCGGTATTTTAAAAAGCGAATTCATGAAGAAATCCAGCGGGCCCGGCGGTATAAGAGGGAGTTGTCGCTGTTGCTTTTTGATCTGGATGATTTGAAACAGGTTAATGACAATTACGGCCATTTGGCCGGAGATTCTTTAATTATATCATTCGGGACAGCCCTGCGGGAAACGGTTCGCTCCAATGACGTAGCCTCACGATACGGAGGGGATGAGTTTTGCCTGATAATGCCGGAAACCGGTCATAAGGATACGGAACTATTCATGGAGCGTTTTCGGCGGCGAGTTTCATCGAGCAGTGCCATTATCGACCGAGTCAATACAAGCATGAGTTTTACGGTTTCGATCGGGGGGGCGGTTTTCCCGGAGGATGCCGATACTGCCGATGCGCTGATTCATGCCGCCGATATGGCGCTCCTCCAAGCCAAGGAAGAGGGCGGCAATCGGGCCCGGATGTATCGGCCGGAATTCGATCGGAAGGAAAATGCCGGTCAGTCGGATTCCTGAAAAGGAAATTGCGGCGGCAGGATTTATCATCTAAATGTATTGAAATACATGTCGATTTTATAAATGAGAATAACCATGGAAGGTCACGACCTCCGTCTCGGAAGGAGATTGATAAATATGAAGATTATATTCTGTTTATTGCGCCCTCTGGCAATCTTGTTGATATTGACGGCGGGCCTGTATGGCCAGTCGTATGTCATTGGTCCGGAAGATGTTCTGGAGATTCAATTCTGGCAGGATCCCCAGTTGGATGCCACTCCCAAGGTCAATCAGGAAGGGAAAATATCGCTGGATATTATCGGTGAAGTGGAGGCTTCCGGTCTGACGACTTCAGAATTGGAGCGGGAAATCGTGAGAAGGATGTCCCGCTATAATAAGGCCATTTCACAGGCGGTGGTTCGGATAAGCGCCTATGGCAGTCAGAAAGTATATATTTCCGGGCAGGTGTTAAATCCCGGTAAATACACTTATGAAAAAATCCCCGGTCTATGGGATTTGATTAACGAAGCCGGGGGGATATCGGAATATGGAGATTTGACCCGGGTCATGATTGTCCGGGGCGGCGATCAGGCCGGCCAGGTTGAAATCGTCAACGTTTCCGCCATGGTGGCGGCCGGACGGATTAATGAATTGCCGATAATCCGCGCGGGAGATACGATCGAAGTCCCCCGGACCCCGGCGGGTCTTCCGGCCCGAACCTTGAGCGACCGGCCCGAGTCAAGGAATATTTTTTATGTGACGGGAGCGGTGGAGAATCCCGGTCCGATGACTCTGGAAAACAATACTGATATCCTGGATGCTATTGCCCAGGTGGGTGGAGCGACCGGTGACGCGGATTTGAGTGAGGTCAGGGTGGTTTCCAAGGACGGGCAGTATACTCAGGTAACGATGGTCAATCTCAAAGAATATCATGAAACCGGGATATCGGGCCGGCTGATGATCCGGCCGGAGGACAACATAATAGTCCCGCGCCGATCGGGCGGTTTTCTGGGGATGAATTCTATTGGCAGTATTGTGACTTTATTGGGCGGGATTTCGGCGGCGCTCCTGATTTATGATCGCATTAGTTCAAACAACGATTAGTAATATATTGGTTAGGTCAAGGAAAACAGATTGACCGGGTGGGCCGGTTTAAAACCATTTAATAAGAACGAGAGTCGGATAATGGAATCGTACCGTCTTAACAGCCGGATTGTCGATGACAAGAAAGAGTATTTGATCCAGACGATGAATGATACCTCGGATGGGGTTATCAAGACAACCCTGTTTGTCAACGGTGAGATACTCGATGCCATGGTATTTCCTCATGCCGACGAGATCGGAGAAGAAGAAATACTCAATCTTGTCAAATGCGAACACGGCGAGAAAAAATCGGAGCTTGAGTATCTCCTGAAAAGTTATAAAGAGGTCCTCCGGAATGGTCGTCCGGAGATGATGTATCATCTTGGAACCGCCCTGTATTATAAACGGATGTATAGCGAGGCGAGGCATTTATTCCAGACCGCCCTGGAGCTCAAGCATGATTATCATGAATGTTTTTTCTTCCTTTCGCGGACGGAGCTGGCACTGGGACACGCCGAGGAAGCAGTTAAGGCCGGCAGTCGGGCGGTCGAGCTCCGGCAGAATTATGCCGATTACCGGAATGCCCTGGGCGAGGCGCTGCTCGAATCGAGTTCCTGCAAGCGGGCGGTTATCGAATTCGAGGAAGCCATTCGTAAGAATGTGTACTATGCCGATGCCTATTTCAACTTGGCCATGACCTATATTCAAAACGCGGTCAAAAAGGAAGATTATCATCTGGTTTCGGACCTGAAGACCAAATGCATGGATATGCTCAAGAAAGCCGTTTTGATTTATCCAGCCTATGAATCATCCGATTTCGACCGGGCCACGGCGGCTTTGAAGGCCGGGGATTTAAAAGGGGCGTATAATCTTTTAATGACGGTTCGGGAATCCAAGAAAGAAAAACAGCGCCTGGAACAGGCCGTCTATTTCCATCGTTTTCTGATTTATACCGATTGGCTTTCGGAAAATCATATCGCCGACCGGATTGCTTATCTGGAGCGGGAGATAAACAAGAATCCGGATTATGTCGATCTTTATTACGAGCTGGCGGTCTGTCATCTGCATCAGGCGCGGTTCCAGTGGCAAAAAGGTATCAATAATTTTCAAAAAGCTTTGGCGATTAATCCGGATTTGAAAAAAGCCAACCGGGCCTATGAAATGGCCCGCGATCATTCCTTGAAACTTAATGATGCCATTACCGGTATATCGGATAAAAATACAATTTTGGAGTAATCTTTGGCCAAGAAGAACCTGTCCATAATAGAGTTTTTTGATCTTGAATCCCCGGAAAGTACCGAGTTTCGCCGGGTTTTACACAGTCTCAACGGTACCCGGATAAAGGGCGAGAGGCGGGCCATTCTGGTGACCTCGGCCATGCTGTCGGAGGGGAAGTCCATCGTTTCGTCCTTTCTGGCGATGACCTCGGCGCGAGATAAAAAAAGGAAAACACTTCTTATCGATTTCGATCTGCGCCGCCCGATGGTACACAAGCTTTTTTCCGTGCCGCTGAATAAGGGTATTGCCGATATAGTCGTTGACGGTGTTCCGGCCCGAAATGTTATAAAGAAGACCTCCATCGAGACACTTGACCTGGTGACGGCCGGGCGGATTATAAGTAATCCTTCGGATTTCCTGACCGGGGCCGCGGTTCACAAGATTATCGAGGAAATGAAATTCTATTATGAGTTGATCCTGGTCGATTGTCCCCCGGTGTTACCGGTTATCGATCCGATGCTGCTCCTGGATGAAATGGACGGAGCCATCCTGGTGGTCAAGGCCGGTTCCACTCAGCGCGATATTGTCCTCAGGGCCCGCGATCTTCTGGCCTCCCAGAAAAATAAAATCATCGGCGTTATTGTCAACAACATAAACGAAACCCTTCCGTATCATTATAATTACAGCTACTATGGCTATCATTACCGGCCGGCCAAAAAATAGACGGCTCAAAGGCGGTGATAGCGGAGAATTTTCCGGCCGATGGTTAAGAATATTCTGACAGTTGATCTGGAAGACTGGTTTGTTGTTGAGAATCTTAAACAGAATCTCGATTACCGCCAATGGCAGGAGCTTCCTTCGCGGGTGGTCAAGAATACCAATCTTTTGCTGGAGATGTTCGATAATGCAGGAGTTCGGGCGACTTTCTTTGTCCTGGGGTGGATTGCCGAGCGGCATCCCCGGCTGATTTATGACATTGCCTCGCATGGTCATGAGATCGCTTGCCACAGCTATCATCATCGAAGAATCGACAGTTTTGACAAGGAGGAATTTCGCCGGGATACCGAGATGGCGGTAAAGACCATTCGTGAATCCTGCGGAGTTCATCCGGTGGGATACCGGGCTCCAAGCTGGTCGATCAACGCCCGGATTCCCTGGGCTTTTGAAATCCTGGAGGAAATGGGTTTTATATATGATTCGTCGATATACCCGATCAAACATGATATTTATGGGGAGCCCGGGGCGCCCAAGAAAATATTCAAGATGCAATTGGAAAACGGGCGATATCTTTATGAAATTCCGGCTTCGACCGTAAATATTTTGGGGAAGAGTTTTCCCGTGGGAGGGGGCGGATATTTGCGTCATTCCCCGTTCTGGTTCACAAGGAGGATGATATCCCGGCTGAATCGGGCCAATAGACCGGCGGTGATTTATATCCATCCCTGGGAGTTGGATGAGGATCCACCGCGGCTGAAGGGGCTTTCGTATTTCCAGAAGTTTCGGCAATACGGTTCCATAAAAACCCTTCGGCACAAGATGGAATTGTTGCTTCGGGCATTTGATTTTTGTTCGGCAAAGGATTATACTAAAAGTTTAATTCGCAAACCGATAGGATTTGAAAGATAATGAATAGAAGCAAAGTTGCCGTGATAAAAACCGGGAGTCAAACGGTTCTTCAGGATTACCGGACTCTGCTGGAGTTAATAGACTATAAATCAATTATTGATTTCAACCTTGATACCCTGTTGAAACTCAATCTGTCATGGACCAAATATTTCCCGGCCTGTTCCTCGCAACCGTGGCAGGTCGAAGGGGTTGTGAAAACCCTGATCGAGGATGGGTTTCCCAGGGAAAGGCTACTGCCGATCGAAAATAAAACGGTTGTGACCAATCCGGTTAAGGGGGCGCGGAATAATCTCTGGATGCCGGTCCTGGACCGGTATGACGTGGGATTCACGCCATTGCCAGAAGTGGAATGGGTTGTTCACCAGTTCCGGGAACCGTTATTGAAGCTGGATCAGATTTTCCCGGAAGGAATCGAAATTCCGAAGATGTATATCGGCAAGCAAATCATTCATTTGCCAACGGTGAAAACTCACGGTCATTCCACTACCACGGGGGCCATAAAGAACGCCTTTGGCGGGCTTTTAAAGGAAGTCCGGCACTACGCCCACAAGTATATTCATGAGGTGCTGGTGGATCTGGTGATCATGCAGAAGGAATTGCATCCCAATCTCCTGGCGGTTATGGATGGAACGGTGGCGGGCGACGGGGCCGGTCCCCGAACCATGATTCCGCATTCGAAAAATATCCTGCTGGCATCGTCGGATTCGGTGGCGATCGATGCTGTGGCGGCCCGGCTGATGGGTTTTGACCCGCTGAAAATCCCCTATTTGAGAATGTGCCATGAGCGGGGTCTGGGTGTCGCCGATCCTGGTGAAATTGAAATACTGGGTATTGATATTTCGGATATAAATTTCGGTTTTAGAACCAAGAAATCATTTGTCATCTGGGGCGATCAGATGCTTCGCATAGGCAGTTTACGATTTCTGGAGAAAATCGCGCTTCATTCCCCGCTGGTGGTCTGGGCTCCGGCGGCCTCCAATATATATCATGATTGGTTTTGGTATCCGATTGTGGGTAAGTCAATTATCAGGAAATTTTCAAAAACCGAATGGGGCCGATTGTTCGAGGAATATAAAAAGTACTGATTGGTCATCCGACGCTCGGACCCTTCTTTTTTTGTTTTAAGTCCATAAAATTTAATAAATTACAGCACTTTTTTTAATATTCTATTGACTAAATCGGGTATAATTCATTAATAATGTAACTAAGCCGACAGGAATTAATTCTTAATGGAGGAAGACTCATGAAAAGGCTATTGATATCGCTATTTTTGGTTATCTTCATATTCAATATCTGTGCGGCCCGGAAAAAAGACAAGGCGGGCGAAATCGAAAACGGCATTTTTTATGACAAGGATTACAATTATTCCCTGGTAATCCCGGAAGGGTGGAGCACCTCCGTCAAGAAGGGTGATAGTGATATCCGGTTGATTTTGACCAAGGACCAGTATGATATCCCGATTCATTTCCAGCATGCCCCGAATTATACGCAGGTCCCCAAGGTGACGGTTTATGCGGGACCGTCGATGATGAATTTGGATTGGTTTGTCGATTCGCTGTTGAGCGATGTTTACAAATCCGATCAAAAGAAAGACATTCTCAATGCCTGCGAGATACTGTACGGGAACTATATCAGTAAGAGACGTTCCAAAATTTCGCTGGGAAAGATCGACGGTTATCTCCTGGCCGGGGAACGGAAGTATACCATTCAGGTCCAACGGGCCGGTTACGAGTCGGATAAGGCCGATGTGGTGACCGAGTTTTTTGCCGGGGATATGTTCTTAACCGAGCATAACGGCCAGCTTATTATATTTCATTTCATTTGTGAACGTCTTTATTACAAAATGCTGGAAAAGGAATTTCTGGATTTACTGAACGGTTTCCAGTTCACGGATGTTGAACCGGCTGAAGAGGAATAGGTGATAAAAAGGAGGGGGCGGTCAGGGAATGAGCCTATATCTATTGACGGGACCGTTTATCTTTGTTATTTTCTTCGGGTTAAATCTATCATAGTATCTTCCAAGGAGGAAGTATGTGGGTGCTTAGGTCGATCCTGATACTTATAATAATTGCAGTTATCGTCGGATTTGCGCTGTACAACAGCGGTCCGGATCAATCCATCGATATCCACCTGATCTGGACACAGCGGTTCGATGTTCCGGTAATAACGGTGGTTTTCTGGGCCTTCATGCTGGGCGCTCTGGTCTCGTGGTTGCTTTTTATAAGTGTATATCTGAAGCAGTCCAACCAGATTCGGGAATCGAACAAGGCTATCAGGGGTTTGCAGACCGAGGTGACCGCGCTGAGAAACCGGCCCATCGAAGAGTCCAAAGATTTGCTGGATAATAAAGGCAACCTGCGGGAGTAAGGAATGGATACCATTATTATTGTATTTTTGCTGGCCGTCATCGCCTTGATCTTGGTCTATTTCTTTTACGATCGTTATCGCAAGGAAAAAAAAGGCAAACTGGATCCGAGTGTCTATATCGATGGATTGAAAGCGATGCTGGACGGACGTGAGGAACTGGCTTTCACCAAGTTCCGTGATGTCGTTTCGGCGGACAGTGAAAATATCGATGCTTATATCAGGATCGGCGATATTCTAAGAAAATACGGCAAACCGGAGAAAGCCCTGCAGGTTCATAAGGATTTAACTCTGAGGCATGGTTTGAGTACCGGGGATAAGCGGCGGGTTTTAAGATCTCTGGCCCAGGATTTTATCAACTTGAAGGATACCGAATCGGCTTCCACGGCCCTCCGGGAGATTATTACCCTTGATCATCATGATCGCTGGGCGAAGGAGAGATTACTGGATGTATACTGCCAGGCGGAGGATTGGACGGCCGCTTTTGAAACCAAGGAGTCTCTCCTCAAGCTGGAGGGGGCCAAGTCCCGGGCCGGGTTGGCCATATTTAAATTCTTCCAGGGTGAAAAATTGTATCAGGACAAGGAATATCATAAAGCCCGCGTTATTTTCAAAGAAGCCATTAACCTGAGTAACGCCTGCACCCCGGCCTATCTTTATATCGGGGATTCTTATGTAGCCGAAAATCGTCTTGAAGATGCCGTTCAAATCTGGCGGAAAATGATCAAGGCGATACCTGATGAGGCCCATCTTGTACTGGGCCGGCTTAAAAAGGCCCTTTTTGACCTTGGAGAATTCGGGGAAATATCAAATATATGCAATGAGATTCTGGAATCCTCACCCAAAAATCTTCAGGCCCAGTTGACTCTGGCGGATTATCACTATAAGAAAGGTGAATTCGACCTGGCTTTGGAATATTATAATGCGGCCATGGAGGAGAATCCCGATTCTTATATTCCCATTCTGGATCTTGCCAAGCTATACCTGGCCTCCGGTGATAAGAAAAAACTGGGAGCGCTGATCAGGAAGCTGGAGGAGCGGCGGGAAGTCAGCGAGCAGGAGTATCATTGCTCCCGGTGCGGCCAAAAAGTTACATCAAGGAAATGGCTTTGTCCTTCCTGTAAAGCTGTTGACAGTTTCGTGATGAAATGAAGTTTCGCCTTATTTTTATTTTAATTCTGGCCGGCGGCCTGTACTGGCCGGCGCGGGCGGATATATATGGTTTGATCCGTCAGGGAAAAATAGAAGAAGCCCGCCGCGAGATCGAAGCCTCATCGACGGTGGTCCGCCGTGACGGGTCATTACTGTTCTATCAGGCCCTGCTCGAGAAAAGCGGGGAGGAGTCCTTTAAGTTTCTTGAAGCGGCCTTCAAAGCGGAGCTGTCGCCCCAATACCTCGAAGAAGATATTTATCTGATGGCGCAGTATTACCTGGCCCGGAATGACTGGGGGAAGGTGGTTTCGATGGCCGATGCCTACTTGCAACACTGGGAATCGGGGAAATACCGCAACGAAGTTCTTCGTCTGGCCGGTCTGGCTCATGAGAAACTGGATGAGAACGAGCGGGCGGAATCGTACCGCACCAGGCTGATCAAAGAAAACCAGAACGGGCACTATGCCCTGCTGGGGGATATCGATCGGGCGCGGATTCTATACGGGGCACGCGATTACAGCCGGGCTCAAAAAATCTGCCGGCAGATACGCAATTCCGATAATGCCGAGGCGGCCGTTCCGGCGCTCTATATGTTGTCCCATTATGCCATTGAACAGAAACGGGTCGATGATGCCATTCTCTATTACAATATCCTGAAAGAGGGGTATCCGCATGCCATCGGTCTGGATGATTTGATCGACCGGTTCAGCCAGTTCGAGAGAACGACCGATGATCACCGCGCCGAGCGGATAACCGGGACGGTTTATTCGGTGCAGGTGGGTGTGTTTTCAATCGAGAAAAACGCCCGGGAAATGGCCGAGCGCATGAAGCAGTACGGGCAGAAGGTGGAGATAAAGGATAAAATAATCTCAGATAAGAAATACCATGTTGTCTATGTCGGGCGCTTCGTTTCCGCCGAGGAGGCGATGGCGTTCAAAACCCGCCTGGAACTATCCGAAAAAGAGGTGTTTCAGGTTATTGCAAGATGAATTCGGCTTCATCCTCAAAAAACAGCCTGACGCCACTGATGCGCCAGTATAATCTCATAAAATCCCGCTATCCCGACAAAATTCTGTTTTTCCGCATGGGTGATTTTTACGAGATGTTCGGCGATGATGCCGTGAAGGCGGCACCCATTTTGAATATTGCCCTGACCTCGCGAGGGCATGGCAACGGTGAAAGAATTCCGCTGGCCGGAGTTCCGCACCACAGCGCCGAAAAATACCTGGCCCGTCTGCTGGCGGCCGGGGAAAAAGTGGTGATTGTCGAGCAGACCGAGGATCCCCGTCAGGCCAAAGGGGTGGTCAAGCGGGAAGTGATTGAAGTCCTTACGCCCGGAACGGCTACGGTTGAAGGAGTTGTCGAGGAAACCGAGACGCTGTACCTGGCGGCCGTTACTGAAGATGCCGGGGATATGGCAGGGCTGGCTTATGTGGACCTGTTAAGCGGCCGGTTTTATCTGGAGGAGGACCGTCAGGACAGGATCCTGGAGAAAATCCGGATTCTGGCGCCCCGGGAGATACTCTATCCTCTGACCGGGCAGGAAAGCCTTCTGATTACGCGGTTGAAAAAAGATGGTTTGGTCCGCTTATCGGGCTACGATGAATGGAATTTTGATTATCAGAACGGCGTCAGGGAATTATGCGAATTTTTTTCAGTCGGGACGCTGGATGGTTTCGGATTGGGCAAAATGCGGGCCGGATTGGTATCGGCCGGGGCTATCCTCAGGTATCTTAAGGAAAACCATCGCACCCGCCTGGATCATATCACCCGGATTACGCCTTCATATTCCGATGAGTACATGGTTCTTGATTATAACACCATCCGCAATCTTGAACTGGTCAAAAACCTGTCCGAAAATACCGAAAACGATTCGCTTTTTCATGCCATCAATAGAACCGTCACCAGCGGCGGCGCCCGCCATCTGAAGCAGAACCTTCTGCATCCATACAAGACTCTCGAACCGATTCTGTACCGCCGGACGGGTGTAAAGGAACTCCACGAAAACCGGGATTTGTCGCTGGAATTGCCGGGTTATTTAAAGCGGCTGCCCGACCTGGAACGCCTGGCCGGGCGGCTGGGGATGCGCAAAATCAATCCCCGCCAGCTGGCTTCCATTCGGGACGGGCTGGTGGTCGGGAAAGAAATAATGGAGCGAGTGAGGGATTTAAAGGCCCCTATATTCAAAGATATGACCGGGAAATATCCCGATCTGGGCAGTTTGGTGAAAACCATCTCAGCCGCTCTGGTCGAGGAACCACCATTGACCGCCAACAAAGGCGGTTTGTTTCGCCGCGGCTATGCCGCCGAACTGGACGGGTTGAAGGATTCGATCCGGGAGGCCAAGAATTATATCGCTTCGCTACAAAGTACCGAGCGGGAGAGAACCGGAATACCGTCATTGAAAGTCGGTTTCAACAAGGTTTTCGGTTATTATCTCGAGGTTACCAAAACACATAGCGCCAGAGTTCCGGAAGATTATATCCGAAAACAGACCCTGGTCAACGCCGAGCGGTATGTAACCGAGGAACTCAAGAGCAAAGAAGAATTGATCCTGGCGGCCGAAGAGAAAATTTTCGCTTTCGAGGAACGTCTGTATGGCGAGTTGATTGACCGGGCGGCCGGGTCGCTGAAAGAGCTGGTTTTGGCGTCGGAATATCTTTCGGAGATTGATCTGATTGCGGCGCTGGCCAATCTGGCCGCGGAAAAAATGTATTGCTGTCCGGAGCTCGATGACGGCGGTGATCTGGAAATCACCGGCGGGCGACATCCGGTTATCGCCGATCTTCTTCCGCCGGGGAGTTTTATTGATAATGATCTGTCGCTGGCCTCGGACGGCAAGCGTATTATGATTTTGACCGGGCCGAATATGTCGGGCAAATCGACCTATCTGCGACAGACCGGGTTGATAGTTATTCTGGCCCAGATGGGTTCTTTCGTTCCGGCCGAATCAGCCCGGATCGGACTGGTGGACCGGGTTTTTACCCGGGTGGGAGCAATCGATAACCTGGCGCGAGGGCAATCGACTTTTCTGGTGGAGATGATCGAGACTTCGAATATTCTGCACAATGCCGGAGCCCGGTCGCTGATATTGCTGGATGAGGTTGGGCGCGGGACCTCGACTTTCGATGGTCTTTCGATTGCCTGGTCAGTGGTGGAATATATCAACGAGAATATCGGAGCGCGGACCATTTTCGCGACGCATTACCATGAACTGACCGGGATGGCCGAGTTGTACGAGAAAATTTTCAACTGTCAGGTGGCGGTCAAACGATGGGAGGATCAGATTATCTTCATGCATAAAATAATCCCCGGCGGGTGCGATGATTCGTATGGTATTGAAGTGGCGCGATTGGCCGGCGTACCCAAAAAGACGGTGACCCGTTCCCGGGAACTGCTTCGTTTACTGGAGTCGGGGAAATTTTCGCAATCGCAAATGGCCCGGGGAATACAGAAAACAGTGAATCAGCGGTCGCTTTTCGATACTGTTCCATCGGCGGTAGAAGAGGAAATGAAAAAAATTGACCTGGAACAAACGACACCGCTGGAAGCGTTACGTATTCTGAATCGCTTGAAAGAGATGACCGATGAGAAGTGATCGGGAACAAATGGATAAAAGATGGATCCGACCGCTACCGGAGAGGTTGATAAATAAAATCGCCGCCGGTGAAGTGATTGAACGCCCGGCGGCCGTTCTCAAAGAATTGGTCGAAAACTCCTTTGATGCTCTCGCCGAAATGGTCGAGGTTATTATTGAGAAGTCCGGAACCAAACTGATAACGGTAATTGATAACGGATGCGGTATCGATGCCGACCAGGTCGAAATCGCTTTTGCCCGTCATGCGACCAGTAAGATATCCAATTTCGATGATCTTGAAAGACTGGGCAGTTTCGGTTTTCGCGGCGAGGCCCTGCCGTCGATCGGTTCGGTATCAAAACTGCGCATGGTGACCCGGACCAGGGACAGCGAACTGGGGACGGAGATAATCATCGAGGGCGGGGTGATCCAGAGCCGGAAGCCGACAGCGGCTCCCTTCGGAACCAAAATCGAGGTGCATGACCTGTTTTTCAACACCCCGGCGAGGCGGAAGTTTTTAAAAACGGAAACGACCGAAGCCCGCTATTTAACACGTAATGCCGTTGCCCTGGCTTTATGTGAACCCAAAGTCAGTTTCAGTTATACTTTAAATGGCCGAAAAATCTTTCAACTGGATGAAACCTATGACCGGTTGGAAACGCGGGTTCGACATGTGCTCCTGGGATCGAACCGGGACAAGCTGGTGGATATCGGGAGCGAAACAGAGTTGATGGCAATTCGCGGTTTTCTAAGTTACCCGGATAACGTTCGGCAAAATCAGTACAGCCTTTATTTCTTCGTGAACAATCGCTATATCCGGTCGCAGACATTACTTCATGCCGTCACCGCTGGCTACAAAGAGCTTCTTCCGCGCGGTAATTATCCGATCGGGGCAGTATTTCTGGATGTCGATCCGGTCATGGTGGATGTCAATGTGCACCCGACCAAGGCCGAAGTGCGGCTGTCGGACGAGCGGCGGGTCCATGATTTGTTGTACCAGGCGGTCAAACGGGCGGTTTTTAAATCCACCGGTATCAATATGCCACGGGTCGAGGTGGGCGGGTTACCGGCGGACGGAACCATGACAGCTGTCGAAGCCATCCGGAAGGCACGGGCTTTTGTCCCGAATACGAGCGGGACCATTGATCGGTCAATGATGAGAGAGCTGTACGCTCACCGGGAGATTAGAACAGACATAGAGGAAAGGGCGGATGAAGCTCCTGATATTTCCGATAGAGAACTATCGGACCAAAGCGAAATCTCCGGCAAGGATGAGGATTTTGATTTCGGAGGAGTTCTTTATCTGGGGAGTCTTTCGAATCTGTATTTAATTTTCCGAGACGGGCCGAGGTTGTTAATCATGGATCAGCATACCGCCCATGAGCGCGTTTTATACGAAGAGAATTTGAGGTTCATGGGAGCCGGTAAGGCCGTTTCGCAGAATCTTCTGTTTCCCATCAATGTGGAGTTATCTCCGGACCGGGTAGCCCTTTACGAGGAAGCCCGAGAGATCCTCGAAGCCGCCGGTTTTACGGCGGAGCCGTTTGGAGCAGGAACGGTCTTGCTATCGGGGGTACCGATTTCGCTTTCACGCAAATCGCCCGAGATAGTATTCCATGCCATACTGGATGATGTCGATAACATGCAGAAAGAGGGGGCGGATCTAAAAAAAGCGGTGGCCCAATCCATGGCCTGCCGGGCGGCGGTGATGGCCGGGGATCGGCTGACGTCCGAGGAGGCGGTGGCTTTGTACAAGCAGTTGATGAAGTGCGATAATCGCCATTCCTGTCCGCATGGCCGACCCATTATACTGGAGATTGCCAAAGAAGAACTCGATGCCAAATTCGGTCGCAAATAGATGGATTTTGCCGATTCTGACCGGCCCCACCGGGGCGGGAAAGACCTCGGTGGTGGTGAAATTTCTGGAGAAACATCCCGAGATTCCGGTTATCTCGGCCGATTCAAGGCAGATTTACAAATTCCTGAATATCGGGACGGATAAGCCGTCGGCAGATATCCTCGGCCGGTATGATTTCCACTTGGTTGATTTTGTCGAGCCCGGCCATAGATACACAGCCTTCGATTTTGTGGAGGATGCCGAGAGAATTATAGAAGAGCAGTTGGCAGAAGGTCGGACTCCGATTATCTGCGGCGGTACGGGGTTGTATATCAAATCTCTTATTGAGGGTATCGTGGAGATACCCGAGGATGATTTTATCATCAGGGAGCGCCTGGAGAATGAAGCGGTGGAGAAAGGACCAAAGTATCTTTTTGAGGAACTGGAAAGAATCGATCCAATTGAGGCCCAAAAGACTCATCCGCATAACATCAAGAGGATAATCAGGGCGTTGGAAATCTTTCATATCACGGGCAAGTCGAAATCCGAGATAATTTCTATTGCGGCACAAAAAAAACGCCAATATGATTTTGAGGTAATTTGTCTGATGCCGGCCCGTGATAGACTGTATGATAAAATCAACAGACGGGTGGATACGATGATGGAGGCGGGTTTACCGAAAGAGGTTAAGAACCTGTATGAAACCGGTTTAAAGGAAGCCGTTGAGAAGGTAAATATTATCGGGTACAGTGAGTTATTCCGTTATTTCGATGGGGAAATACCACTGGAAACAGCGGTGAATCTAATCAAACAGAACACACGCAGGTTTGCCAAACGGCAGATAACCTGGTTTACGGGAATGGATAATATTAAACTGGTAACGTCATTATCAGAGACATACAGGCAATTGGAAGAAATATGGAAAGGCAGAAATTAAACACTTGACAGACATTTCCGGCATTTCTTATATATGCCAATAGGTTAGACGAATTGTCCTTCAGGTCGCAATAAAAAAGGTCGATAATAAATGTCGAGGATTGGTAACATCTATTTCGGGTGGAAGTGATGAAAAAATTGTTTTGGACAACGGGGTTTATCGGCGGGGTGGCTGTTTTTCTAATATCCTGTACAAATCCTGCTCTTAAAAACAGGGATGAAGAGCAGAAATCGAAACAGGATGTTTTTACCGTCCATCATTCGCAGGGAAGTGATTCCACGGGATTTGACGGCGAGATAACCCTCGATAAGGTGAACCAATCGGTTGAGTCCGATTTTGCCGAGGCGACCGATTCGTCAGAGGATATGTCGGTTGCCGTCGACGATTATATCTGGCGGGAATTGAGTATTGCCGGTGAATATTATAATATGGGCATCACGGCCAACCGGGAGACGGCCTGGGAAGAGGCCCAGTATTATTTTGAAAAGAGCCTGGAAATTCTGGGTAATCTCGATATCGACACCGAGGCCGATTCTCTGGAATTGACACCCGAGGCGGTCAAATACAACCGATTATTGTCCGACATTGTCACCAACTACCGGGTAACCCTGCTTTCCCTGGGGCATTTACCGGGCGACGTTTCGGCCGATGCCCTGATTGCACGATTCTCTGAAATCAACCATCTCAAAATCGACTCGACTGAGTTTAAACGGCTTGAGGAATATGCTCAGGAGCAGATCTCGTACAATGTGCCGGTAATCATGAACGAACGGGTCAAGAATTGCATATTGTACTATCAGACTGTAGCCCGTGATGCCGTTCTTCGCTATTTGACACGCTCAAGAGTTTATGAAACAATGATCGACAGCGTTTTCACCGAATACGGAATCCCCACCGACATGAAATATCTGGCCCTGGTCGAATCGGGATATAATCCTCATGCTTATTCCTGGGCGAGGGCCATGGGGTTGTGGCAGTTTATTGCCTCGACCGGGAGGCTGTATAATCTTAATCGGAGCTGGTGGTACGATGAGCGGAAAGATCCGGTTAAAGCCACAGCCGCGGCGGCCAGGTTTTTAAAGGACCTGTATGAACAATTCGGCAGCTGGGAATTGGCCATGGCGGCCTATAATGGCGGGCCGGGGCGGGTTAATCGTCAGATCAGGAAACAAAATACCAATGATTTCTGGAAACTGAACCTGCGAAAACAGACTATGGATTATGTGCCATTTTTTATGGCGGCGGCGATTATCAGTAAGAATCCGGCCAAGTTCGGTTTCGATGATTTTGAATATTTGCCCCAATGGGAATACGATATCGTGACTATTGAAAAATGCCTGGATTTAAAAACGGTCGCCAGAGCGGTCGGTTGTTCGATCGAGGATATTCAGGAATTGAATCCGGAATTACTTCGCCGGTTCACACCCCCGAATAAAGACAAATATGCATTGCGACTGCCAAAAGGCACCCGGGAGAAATTTCTGGCCGCCTATGATGATATGCCGGCCTCACAGGAGACCAGTTTTGTCCGGCATGAAATTCGGCGGGGGGAAACGGTATCGACCATTGCCAGAAAATACGGAGTATCGCAGTATGCCATTCTGGAAGCCAATAATCTCAGCCGTAAATCAAAAATTTATGCCGGGAAGAGCCTGATCGTTCCGGTTCCCAATGACCGCAATTATCAGCCTCAGATTACCCGGGAATACAGCGCCGATGATAATGTCTATATTGTTCGTTCCGGTGATACGGTTTGGGATATCGCCCGGGCTTTTGGTACCACTCCGGAAACTCTCCGCCGGCTGAATAATCTTGATCGCAGTGCCCGGATTTATGTCGGTCAGAAACTTCTTATCAGCAATCAGGGCGGTTCGGGGAGCGCAAGCTCGGCGGGTGGAGGATCAAAGACTCATCCCGATAGCGAGTATGTGGTTAAAAAGGGAGACACTCTCTGGGATATTGCCCGCCGTTACGGGACTTCTACCGAGGCCCTCCGCAGAATAAATAATCTGGGCAGTAAGGGCCGAATCTATCCCGGACAAAAACTGAGAATCCCCGGTTATTCTTCATCGAATGATCCCGGTTTCCGGATTTATACCGTTAAAAAGGGCGACACGCTTGGAGAAATAGCGGCACTTTTCAATACCACCGTATCCCGTCTCAAAGCCTGGAACGGGGTGTCGGATCCGCGTCGAATCCAGGTCGGCGACAAATTGAAAATTTACACCAATTAATAGAGGTAATGATGGCAAGAAAGAGAGATATAGTAATCGGTGTAATTATCGGTCTTTCCTTTCTTGTCGCCATTGTTTTTTTCGGTCTGATTTTTCTGGCCGCCATGTTTCCCGGCGATGATGTGACGCTGGCCGGATTCGGAGAAAAAGTGGCCGTTATTGATGTTTACGGGACCATTTATAATTCCGAGAATGTTGTCCGGCAATTGAAAAAATACGGGCGTGCGGGGAATATCGATGCGGTGGTACTGCATATCAATTCGCCCGGGGGCGGGGTGGCGCCATCCCAGGAAATATATAATGAAATTCTTCGGGTCCGGGATGAAGAGGGTAAAATCGTGGTGGTATCGATGGGTTCAATGGCCGCTTCGGGGGGCTATCTTATTGCCTGCGCCGCGGATAAAATCGTGGCCAATCCCGGAACCATGACCGGCTCGATCGGTGTTATCATAAGTTTTCCGACAGCCGGGAAGCTGTTCGAAAAAATCGGGATTGCCTATGAGACGGTTAAATCGGGGGAACTAAAAGATGTCGGGACGATGGATCGCCGCATGACCGAAAATGAGAGAAAAATGTTAACCTCAGTTATTATGGATACCTATGAGCAGTTTGTTGATATCGTCTGCGAAGGGCGGGGACTGGAGCGGGAAGAGGTTTATCGATTGGCCAATGGGTCAATTTTTACGGGCCGACAGGCCTATACCATGAATCTGGTGGATACGCTTGGAGGGTTTGAGGATGCGATCAGAATAGCGGCGGATATGGCGGGAATAAGCGGCGAGCCGGGAATTATTAAAGAGCGGGACCCGCAACCGTCAATCTGGGATCTGATGGGTTCTTTTATGGGTAAGGTTGAGAATCTGGCCGGCAGCGAGGTCGGCGGCCCGAGTGTCATGTATTTGTATTAAATTAATAAAAACTATTGACTTACGCTAAAACTTTTCTTAGTTTCCGGTTCAGATTCACGCAATAAAGTGTGGATTATTTTTAAGATAAAATTGACAGACTTTGACTGACAATGGAAATGAAGTAAATGTTTAATACAAACCAGCAAAATCTTGAGGGAGGATGAAAATGACCAAGGCAGATCTGGTGGAGAAAGTGGCCGAAAAGACCGGCTTGACCAGAACAGATGTTGCCGTTGTGGTTGACGCATTCTTGGACACGGTCAAGAAGTCAATGGAGGCTGGTAACAACATTGAGATCCGGGGTTTTGGAACGTTTAAAGTCAAAATCCGGAAAGAACGCAAAGCGCGTAATCCACGGACAGGAGATGTCGTTCCCGTTCCCGGCAGGAAGGTTCCGGTTTTTAAGCCCTCGAACGAATTCAAAAACATGATTACCAAATTGCCCATCTAGTATGGTCGTGCGATTTCTTATGGAGGATTAATGCCTAGCGGTAAAAAGAGAAAGCGTCAGAAAATCAAAACGCACAAACGGAAAAAACGCAGAAGAGCCGATCGCCACAAAAAGAAAAAGAGATAGCTGATTGTTGGGCGTATGCCCGGCGACTTATATGTTGGGAAAGCAGTTCTTCCTGATGGTGGAACTGTTTTCCTTGTTTTAATTTTCGCCATTGTTATCATTTTCCACCAACTTTCACCATTCATTATTATCATATTGGAAAACATCGACTTGGGGATATTTGGAATTTTTTTACCGGGACCTTGGTCAGGGGCATTATAATTGCTTTTTCTCAGAAAATGATGAGAAGGCGATTGCTATGGCAGGCCGTTATTATTTCCGGCCTTTTGATTATTACCGGCGCGGACACGATTTTTGCGGATATTCACGATATCCGTGTCAATACTGATAATACCACCACCGACCAGAATTTCCCCCGGGTCGCCTTTGGCGGCAATGGATGTTTTGTCGTGATCTGGAGTGATAAACGAAACGGTCAGAATGACATCTATTGCCAGATGTTTGATACGTCGGGAAACAGACCGGGCGGCAACATCATGGTCAATGATGATGGCTCCGGGGCGGTGCAATCGGAATCGGCGATCGAAAGTGACGGTTTCGGCCATTACCCGGCGGTCTGGAGAGATTATCGCAACGATACTTATCCTTTTTACCCCGATATCTATGCCTCCTGCCTCGATTCCCTTGAGGTCGGGACGAATTTCAATATAACCACCCAGATTCAAGACCTGACCTGTGAGGCTCCGGATGCCGGGGTATTTTCCAATGGATCTTTTGTGGTGGTCTGGGCGGATTACCGCAACAGCCAATGGGATATATACGGTCAACGGGTTTTGGCGGGCGGTTCTCTGGTCGGAGGCAATTTTAAAATCAACAGCGATGGCGGAACCAATCAGCAACATGCCCCCCGGGTGGCGGCTTTTTCCGATGGCGGATTTGTCGTGACCTGGTACGATAACCGAGGCGGTGACGATGATATTTACGCCCAGATATTCGATTCAAGCGCAACGATGGTCGGGAGTAATTTCAGGGTTAATGATGATGTCTCGAAAACGCGGCAGGCCTTTCCGGCCATCGCCGCCGACGGCAACAATCGTTTCTTTATTGCCTGGGTTGACTGGCGCAACGGATCCTATCCGATCAATCCGGATATTTACCTGAGGCGATTCAAAGCCGATGGAACGGCCTTTACGGCTTCAAGGAGACTAAATACGGGTGATCCGGGATTTACCCAGAAAGAGGTATCTCTCTGTTCCGACCGGATGGGAAATATCGGGGCGGTCTGGGCCGACTCCGCCTCGGGGCAATTCGATGTCATGGCCCAAATAATAGACTACAATGGCCAGATTTCGGGCGGTAATTTCGCCGTTCATGAATCCAGCAGTGGGCGCCAGCTTCAGCCCGATGTCGACAGTGATGGATATAAATTCTTTTTTGTCTGGGCCGACAATCGTTCCGGTAATTTCGATATCTATGCCACCATCGAGCAATACAATAACCCGACCCTGATACCCGATCCGGCGTGCCTGACCTTCACTATGGAAGAGGGCGGCAATCTGCCCTCAGGCCAGAGCGTAACCGTGTCCAATGCCGGTTTCGGAGAGCTTGAATGGACGGCCCGGCCCGAGGTCGACTGGCTGTCGGTCAGTCCCGACTCCGGATCGACGCCGGCGAGTTTCACCATTACGCCAACGGCCGACACCTTTTCGTACGGAACATACTATGGATATGTTCATTTAATCGATCTTGAGCACCATGATTCCTCGGAGGTTGTCTCGGTTACGCTGATTGTTACCGCGCCGCTTCTGGAGGCCGATCCCGATACGCTGGAATTTTCGGTACTGGCTGAACTGGGGAATCCTGAAAGACAGTATATCAGAGTGAATAATACGGGGACGGGAAATCTCGAATGGACAGTGGAAGAGAATATTGCCTGGTTCAGTACGGATATCAATTACGGTGAGCAGGGTGATTCGGTCGGAATCGACGTCGATATCGCCGGTTTGCCTCCGGGTGATTATTACGGTTCTCTGGCTCTCAGGTCCGATCAGGCGGCCAATTCCCCCGAGACCGCCTGGGTGCATCTTGACCTGGCCGGGAATATGGCCTGTATCGAGCCGGATCCGGATTCGATCGAGCGGCATGGAATTGCAGGAGATACCCTGACAGCGCAAATTATTATCCGCAATCCGGGCACGGGAAGCCTGGATTGGAATGCAACCTGTGAAGCCGGCTGGTTAGAACTGGATAAGACTTCCGGGTCTGATAATGACACAATCAATTTAACCATCATGACGGAGACAATGTCGACCGGGTATCATGAGGGGGCTTTGATAATTTACGACAGCGCTTCATTCAATCAGGCGGTATCGATTCCGGTTCTGCTGTATCTCTCATCCGGGGACAGCGTTCAATTTTACAATGCCAGTGCCGAACCGGGGGGGATCGGGGTGATGCCGCTGTATATTACCCTGATTAATGCCTCCTCAGGCGGTTATATTCCCTTCACTTACGATACCACCACAGCGGTCCTCGATTCGATAGTAATCAGAGAAAGTAATTTCCCTGATTTCGTGACCGGCTATAGGAATGTCGAGGCCGGCCGAGGTGAAATCGGATTCCGGGTGATTGATTCATTGATTGGCGATAGTCTTATACTTACCGGAGAATATTACCTGGCCGATCTTTTTTTCACGGCCGGAGAAGTCGATGTCTTCAATACGATTGACACCCTTTCCTCGGACAGTTCGGGGATGTATTTCTTGGCCGTGGACCTGACCAAACAGGTGGGGGTGGTTATCCCGGGTCAGTTAATAATCGGCGAACCAACTGCGGTCGATGATGAGCCGGAAACACTTTTGCCGGATCAATACCGCCTGGAACAAAACTACCCCAATCCTTTCAACTCCCAAACGATAATCGAGTTGACTCTGCCGCAGGCATCGTCGGTTTCGATTGTCATTTATAATATCCTGGGTCAGGAAGTTTGCCGCCTGTATAATGGCTTCATGTCATCGGGAACACACCGGTTGGTCTGGAATTCCATTCTTGATAATGGCTATCCGGCCCCGAGCGGACTGTATTTTTATCGGCTGGATACTTCCAATCGGAATTTGATAAAGAAGATGCTTTTACTGAAATAGCTTTTTATCCCTGTCAGGCACTCCTGACCGATTGCCAATCCAAAAAATTATCATCTTCGAAACATTTGCCGCTCTGATTCGTCAAATCAGGTAAGCAAAAGAGAAACTATATAATAATGGAGATGAGGCCATGAAAGCGTTATTTCCCGCAATGGTTTTAATTTTCGGTATACTGCTGATTGCACCCGACGCATCAGCCGACCAAAGCCAGTTGTACGGCAGGATTTATACGGTCGACAATGAGGTATTCGAGGGATTTATCCGCTGGGATAAAAACGAGGCGGCCTGGTTCGATATTATTGACGGCAATAAGGAACTGGATCGCGTCAATCGGCGGCATTATCGTGATCGTGATCGTGATCGCCGCCATAAGGAAATAAGTATTTTCGGTCTGACCATATACAGCGAGGGTGAAGGCTCCTCCTGGGGCTGGGGTAATGAGGCTCAATCGGGGATTATGATGGGGCATATCAAGACCCTGACACCGGTGGGTGATAATGAAGTCCTTCTGGAATTGAAATCGGGCGAGGAAATTGAACTGAGTGGGGGATCGGGCGATATCGGCAATGATAATCGGGAGATATTGATCGATGACCAAAAAGAGGGGATAATCGAAATTTACTGGGATGACATTGATCGGATCGAATTCATGCCAGCAGAGAAACGCAAATCGCCCTTTGGCCAGAGACTCTACGGGACGCTGACGACCCGCCGCGGAGAGGAATTTACCGGTTATGTCTGCTGGGATATGGATGAGGTGTTCAGCGATGATATTCTGGACGGAAATGAGGGGCGGCGCAAACGAAAAATCGAGTTCGGCAATATCGCCTCGATTGAACGCCGGTCATCGAATTCCGCCATAGTCACGCTGAAAAGCGGCAGTGATATGAAACTGGATGAATCCAATGATATCAACAGCGGTAATCGGGGAATAGTGATTTCGGATCTCGGGCTTGGTGCGGTTAAGATAGATTGGGATGATTTCGACCGTCTGGAATTCAAGGATGCCCCCGAAGGCCCGGAATACAAGCGCTTCGATGGCGGTCGAAAACTCCATGGCACGGTAATCACCGAGGACGGCGAAAAATACAGCGGGGATATCAAATGGGATGATGACGAAGAGTACACCTGGGAGCTTCTCAACGGCAACATTAAGGATATCGAACTGGAAATAGAATTCTCTAATATAAAATCGATTGAAAAGTCGTCCTCCCGGAGCAGTCTGGTTACGCTGAAGGATGGGCGGACGTATCGTCTCCGGGGCTCGAACGATGTGGACAATGACAATAAAGGAATAATTATTTCCGATCAGCGCGATGAGACAATCATTGACTGGGATGATTTTGATTCAGTGGAGTTTTCCGACTGAAAGACTGAAATAGGCGGATATTGAGCCTGAAAAAATATAAGAGAGCTTTCTTTGACCGGATTTAGAGGGGACTTTTACAAACCCGGGGATTTCAAAGAAGAACTCTCTTATTTTTTACCTGTAAAAATATATATGGATATGTTCGATTTTGTCAAGTTAAAGTGACCACCCGTAACTGATTTCCTATTAGCTTTCAATAATCGGGTTCGACATGGACCACCACCCCCAGGACTTCCAGATACTGTTCCCTGACAGCCATCTGGATTTGCGAGGCGATATTATGGCCCTCGTAAACCGTTATATTGCCATCGGTTTGTATGGCAACATCAATGTAAAAGCCGGATCCGACTCTTTTGCCTCGAAGCCAGACCACCTTGACGACACCCTTCTGGCGGCCGATAAAATCTTTTAATTCCGCCTCATATTCAATCCCTGGTGAGGCCACCATCAGGGTCTGAATATTGTCGCGAATTATTCTGGTCCCCTGCTTGAAAATAAAGAAAGCCACCCACAGCCCGGCAATCGGGTCCATGACGGGATAACCAGCCTGCGCCAGGATAATACCGGTCAGAGTACCCAGGGACACGATAACATCGGAACGGTGGTCATAGGCATTGGCGATCACGGCAGAGGATTTGTGTTTACGACCTATTTTTATCGTGTATCGGTAAAGAATCTCTTTGACAATAACCGTTCCAAGAGCGACCGCGGTGGCCAGGTACGCCGGTTTGACGGTTCGGTTGCCAAAAATGGCCTGAATCGATTCCAGGCCGATATAGGCGCCGGTGACAAAGAGAATCAGGGCCACAAAGACAGCGGCCAGGTTATCGGCATTGCCATGACCGAAAGGGTGATCCTGATCGGCCGGACGACCGGCTACCCTGATTCCCAGCCAGACAATAACATTGGCGACAATATCCAGAAGAGAATTAAGAGCATCGGCCACCAGTGCCTGGGAACGCCCGGCGATTCCGGCCACCAGTTTCAGGATAAATAAAATAACATTAACAACCAGTGACAACCTGGTACTGGCTATGGGTGTCTGCAAACGTTCCAGCAAAGTATTATCCGCCGAGAAAATGGTTTATTATCAGAATTAAAAAACCGGCCTATTGGGCCGGTTTGTCAACATAATATTTTAATTTCTCGCCGAATTTAGTATTTACCGGCGGCTTCTTCTTCATAGTGAGTCTTGAGTTCCTTAAGCTGGGTGAGATGTTCCTCGGCACCATCAACCATGGATTTGGCGCGGGAATTACTTTTGGCCACTTTCAGGAATTTCGACCAGTAATCGATAATCTGGTCGATTTTGGCCTTATCTTCCTGATAAACGGTTTCATAAGATATGGCCAGGTTATAATAGGCCTTATAGTTACCGGGATCGGCATCGACCGCCTTCTGGTACATCTGGTAGGCTTCTTTATTCTTGTCCTGGTCCTGATAAATCTGGCCAAGGCTATTGTATGCGTTGAAATAATCCTTCTTGAGGGCAATCGTTTTATTGAAAGCCTCGATTGCCTCGGGATATTTTTTCATTTTCTGATAGCCTTTTCCGATCAGGTAGAAGGCGAGGTAATCATCGGTAACCCGGCTGGTATAGACCTGCATATTCTCGATCAGGGCAGGCCAGTTGGACGGCTGGCTGTTGTAATACAGCAATCCCAAATCCTTGTAGATCTCATTATAATTCGGATTTTTCTGGATCACGGTTTTATAGGCCTGTTCGGCTTCGATATTTTTCTTCTGTTTGTAGTAGGTTCGACCCAGGTTAGCCCAGCCATCGGCATTATCAGGCGCAATTTCGGTTACCTTCTTGAACATCTTTTCCGCTTCACCGAGATTTTCACCGGCAAAATAGATCGATCCCAGGTTGATATAGGCATCGACGAAGTTAGGGTCTTCCTTGATGGCCTGATTGTATTCCATGACAGCCAGTGAATCATTGCCATCCTTGGAAAGCGTCAAGCCGGTGTTGAAATGTTCCTTGGCTTTTTCCGTATCAGCTCTGGCGATTGAAGTTGCGACCACCATGCCCAGCACAAGCATCAGGGCAATAAAGATGGACATTTTTCCGCGAAGTAGCTTAGAGATCATTAACACACTCCTTTCATTCTTATTATATTTTACAATCATATCACTCGAAAACACAAAAAAAATAGGCCCGGTTTTACAAGCCGGCGGCGATTTCGGGATATTTCAGGGCCAGAATTCTAGCCGCCAGATTGGCCGCGTTTTTGGCGCCTGCTTTTCCGATGCCCATGGTGGCCACCGGTACCCCGGAAGGCATCTGGGCGATCGAAAGAAGTGAATCCAAACCGTTTAAGGAGGCGGGCAAGGGCACCCCGATAACCGGTAATCCGGTCCGGGCCGCAACCACTCCCGGCAGAGCCGCCGCCATCCCGGCCATACAGATGACCGTTTCGAAACCATTGTCGGAAGCGCATCGAGCCAATTCATCGGTTCTCTCCGGCTGGCGATGGGCTGACGATATTTCTATAACGCTTTCAATTCCCAGTTCGTTCAGCCTTTTTCGGCACTCTTCGGCGTATTCGGAGTCCGAGGTCGATCCGATCATAATCAAGACTTTGGGCATAATACTAAATCCTCGATATTTTAACCGGAATATTGGCGCGGGAACCAATATCGGTCCGGTAATACATCCCGTCAAACTTAATCGCGTTTATGACATCATAGGCTTTCGCCAGTGACGACTTCAAATCCGTATCTACCGAAGTGACCCCGATCACCCGCCCTCCGGCGGTAAACCAGTTTTTGCCGTTACGCCGGGTTCCGGCATGAAAAAGCTGGCAATTTCGATCGCTGTAATTCCTTAAACCGAAAATCCGTTTGCCGGTTTCAGCTTTTTGCGGGTAGCCTTTGGAGGCCAGAACAACACATGAGGCGGCGCCTTCTTCCCATTTGAGATCATCAATTGAATTGAGATGGCCTTCGATAACGGCGATCATGATATCGGCCAGATCCGATTTCAAAAGCGGCAGAACCGCCTGGGTTTCCGGGTCGCCGAAGCGGCAGTTGAATTCGACCACCTTGGGGCCATTGTCGGTCAACATCAATCCGGCATAAAGGACACCCTTGTAGAGCCGCCCTTCCTTGGCCATTCCCAGGACAGCGCGGTCAATGATATGGTCCCTGATCAGGGCCATGGTGGCTTCGTCGACAAAAGTCGCCGGGCAATAGGCCCCCATACCACCGGTGTTGGGGCCGGTATCGCCCTCGCCGATCGGTTTATGATCCTGCGAAGGGAGCATCATCTTGATATTGGCGCCGTCACAGAAGGCCATGACTGAAAGCTCCTGGCCCTCGAGGAAATTTTCAATAACAATGGTATCTCCGGCCTCACCGAATATTTTTTTAACCATCATTTCTTCGATAACATGGTTGGCTTCCTCATAACTACGGACCACGACCGCGCCTTTGCCGGCCGCCAGACCGCTGGCTTTGATGACAATCGGCATCACGGTAGTTTTAACAAACGAGGCGGCATCGGTCGGCTGGGTGAATTTCTGAAACGGGGCGGTGGGGATATGGTGTTTTCTCATGAATTCCTTGGCGAAAGCCTTCGATCCCTCGAGTTCCGCGGCGGCCCGGGTGGGGCCAAAAATCTTGAGATTACGGCGGTTGAATTCATCGACAACCCCGATGGTCAGGGGTAATTCGGGACCGACCACGGTCAGGTCGATATGATGTCTTTCGGCGAAATTGGCCAGTTCTTTGATATCATCGATTTTGATATTGATGCAATTGGCGATCAGGTTTATCCCCGCATTTCCGGGCGCCACATAGATTTTACCGACCATGGGGGACTGTTTCAATTTCCAGGCGAGAGCATGTTCCCGTCCGCCTGAGCCTACAATAAGTACTTTCATCATATTGCCCTCAAAAGTATAAACAATTATTATAAGCAAATTTCCGTTTTTTTCAACAGTTTTTTATCCTGACTGAGATCGAGCGGGAATTACCGGTTCTCACTTTCCCGGAATCACTTATTAAGCCCATACCGGCCCTCTCCGATAAAAAAATATTGACATCTGAACATATGTGCAGTATAGTTTATGGGGAAGGGATAAGGGGAGATAAATCGGCCGGGCAGGGTTGAAGTAAGAGAAGGTGAATATAGGGTTGGATTTAGATATAAGGAGGTTCGGTGGTCAGGAAAATTTTGACCGGTCGCCAGCGGGAGATTCTCGAATATATTGAGGGAATGATAACCGAGCGCGGGAAGTCGCCGACTATCCGTGAGATCGGCGAAAAGTTCGGGATCAGTTCCACCAACGGAGTCCGGACGCATCTTCAGGCACTGATGAAGAAGGGTTATATCCGGCGGCAGGAATTGATTTCGCGCGGGATCGAGCTGGTGCGGGATTTGTCCGGGGCGATCCGGCGGGTGCCGCTGGTCGGTTCGGTGCCGGCCGGTAACCCGATCGATGCTATTGAAAATATCGACGGCGAGATTGCGGTCGATGCCAGTTTTTTGCCGAGCGGCGAAACATTCACACTCAGGGTGACCGGCGATTCGATGATCAAGGCCGGGATATTCGATGGTGACCTGGTGCTGGTCAAAAAACAGAAGACGGCCGACCCGGGCGATATTGTGGTGGCGATTATCGGTGAGGAGGCGACGGTGAAACGGTATTATCCCGAAAACGGGCGGATCCGTCTGCAACCCGAGAATGATTCCTACGAGCCGATCCGGGTGGATAAGAACTCGCCGGAATTTTCGCTGGCCGGCAAGGTGGTGGGGTTGATGCGGAGGTTCAAATGAGACGGGTGGCGGGCTGGATACTGGTTTTGATTCTCATGCCGGTCAGTTTTGAGCCGCTGGTGCGGTTGATAGGGGGAATGATGTAGGCTTGGAAGTCCCCTCTTGAGAGGGGATTTAGGGGTGTGTAGAGCAGATTGGATAACACACCCCGTCTTCGCCTGCGGCGAATCCACCCCTCTTGAGAGGGGATTAAAAAGGAGGTCGGGTTTGAGTGGCGCGAAGCGTAACGAGAAATCCGAACGTGACCCAATAGTGTGATTATTTTGCCTGCGACGGTTCGGAGCGCCGACCTGCGAGATTATATGATGGGGCAAGTTCAAAGTCCCCTCTTGAGAGGGGATTTGGGGGTATGTAATCAAAGCTTAAGTATTATGAAACGTGAGATTATTAAATACAATCCTGACTTGAAAAAAAAGGCACGGCAATTAAGAAATAATAGTACTGCTTCTGAGAAGATTCTCTGGCATTACTTGAAGGGTAAACAAAGACGAGGATATGACTTCCATAGACAAAAACCGGTTGATCAATTTATTATTGATTTTTTTTGTAATGAGTTATTGTTGGCAATTGAAATTGATGGAAGTAGTCACGAAGGCAAAAAAATAGAAGATAAGATAAGGCAGGCAAAACTGGAATCCCTGGGAATTGAATTTTTGAGGTTTTATGATAGCGATGTGAAGACGAACATTGAGGGTGTTGTAGTAACTATTGATAATTGGATTTTGGTACACACCCCGTCTTCGCCTGCGGCGAATCCACCCCTCTCGAGAGGGGATTAAAAAGGAGATCGGGTTTGAGTGGCGCGAAGCGTAACGAGGAATCCGAACGTAACCCAATAGTGTGATTATTTTGCCTGCGACGGTTCGGAGCGCCGACCAGCGAGATTATATGATAGGGCAAGTTCAAAGTCCCCTCTTGAGAGGGGATTTGGGGGTGTGTAGAGCAGATTGGATAACACACCCCGTCTTCGCCTGCGGCGAATCCACCCCTCTCGAGAGGGGATTAAGATAGATTCCCGATCAGGTCGGGAATGACAGACTTTTTTGGGGAATGACAGGATTTTTTGGGGAATGACGGACTTTTGGGGGGAATGACGGACTTTTTGGGGGAATGACAGGCTTTTTGGAGGAATGACAGGCTATTATCGGGAATGACAGGATTTTAGTGGATTATTATTCTATATCCGGATGACCCGGCAATGAAAATGTTATACGACGAAGAATTTGAAGAATAAACAGGTGAGTTTGTGTACCAGGATATGGATGAGCCGATCGAGGTGATCGCTCTTTTCGAGAATCACAAGATGAAACCGGTCCGGTTTCGCTGGAATGACCGCGTTTACAAGGTCAGCGAGGTTACCGGGGACTGGAAAACGGATATCGGCGCTTATAAAATTCATCATTACGCCGTGGTCGACAGCTCATCGAATTTTTTCCAGTTGACTTTCGATGAACGTCAGACCAGCTGGATTATCAGCAAGATATGGGTGGAATAGACCGGACAAAAGATTGGGACAGGGTGATTATGCATGTCGATATGGATGCCTTTTTCGCGGCGGTCGAGGTCCGCAACTGTCCCTGGCTGAAGGGCAAACCGGTGATTGTCGGCGGTGATCCCCGGTGGCGATCGGTGGTTTCGACCTGTTCGTACGAGGCCCGCCGCTACGGGGTCCATTCGGGGATGCCGATTACCCGGGCCAGGCAACTTTGTCCCGATGGTGTTTTTATTTCGGGGACACTCAACGGTTATATTTATACCTCGGCCATGCTGCAACTTATCTTCCAGAAATATTCGCCGGTGGTCGAGCCGTTTTCGGTCGATGAGGCTTTTCTGGAATTGACCGGCTGCCACCGGGTATTCGGTACGGTCGAAAACGTGGTGGCTCAGATGAAAGAAGAAATCAGGGAAAAACTGTCGCTGACCTGTTCGGTGGGTATTTCGCCGACCAAGCTGATGGCCAAGATGGGTTCGGGGGAGAACAAACCGGACGGAATGACAATTATGGATCGCGACGATTTCCGGAGAATCTTTTATCCCCGGCCGGTGGACGCTCTCTGGGGAATCGGGGAAGCGACCAGGAAAATACTCAACAAAATCGGGATTTTTACGGTTGGCGACCTGGCTGAAAGAAAAGAGAAAGAATTGAAGGCTCATTTCGGTAAAAACGGGGAGTCCCTGTCGATTCTGGCCCGGGGGATGGATACCAACGAGGTTTACAATTACGAAAACCGTCCGATGGATAAATCCATGTCTCATGAAACAACCCTGATGAATGATCTGACGGAGATAGATAAAGTATATTCAACCCTGCTCTGGCTATCGGACCGGGTGGCCAGGCGTCTGCGGAAGGATAATTATGTGGGGCGGACGGTATCGGTCAAAGTCCGTTCATCAGATTTCAATACCATCACCCGTGACCATACTCTCGATCATCCGACCGACCAGACGAGGGTTATTTATGAAGCAGCCCGGAATCTTGTCCCCCGTGAGTACGGCATGAAAATCAAAATTCGTCTTCTGGGGGTACGGGTGTCGAATCTTGAGAAAAAAGAAGTGAGCCGTCAGATGGAATTGATTGAAGATACTGCGGTGAAAAAACTACAGGCAACCAGTGCGGCAATCGATAGAGTTCGTAATCGGTTCGGTGATTCGGCTATCAAACTGGCCGGGACCAAGATTTGATCGTCCTTTTTCTCGATTCCTGAAATATATTTAAATTTCTGCCTTTGAGAGAAGGCGATCGAGGCAGTATCTTTAATCCATCATTTAATCTCCTTTTGGCAGTTGACTTATTTGGACATTTTGTTATCTTTTCTTATGGTTAAGTTTACATTGCCGGAAACCTGTAGATATGAGTTAATAATATGAATGAAAAATCGACTTTTGAAGAGGCTCTCAAAGCCAATCCCGACAAGTGGCCGTTTACCGACCATGTCCGGGGTCTTTCGACGTCCATCATTCGTGAAATATTGAAGATTTCATCTCAGCCGGGGGTTATTTCTCTGGCCGGAGGGTACCCGTCGCCCGATATGTTTCCTATCGAGGATTTAAAAGAGTCGGCTGTTGCCATTATTGATGAGTTCAAATCGGTGGCCCTGCAGTATTCTTTTTCAATGGGAATCCCTCAATTCCGCGAGGTGATTGCCGAGCGGGAAACGAACCTCGGGGCCAAATCCAGGATGGAAAACATTCTGATCACTTCCGGTTCCCAGCAGGGTATTGAACTCCTGGCCCGGGCCTTTGTCAATCCCGGTGATTATATCGTAACCGAGAACCCGACTTATGTCGGGGCCCTGCAGGCTTTCAATTATTACAAACCGCGATATGCTCCGGTGGAGATGGATCATGACGGTATGCTGGTCGATCAGGTCGAGGATGCCATCAGGAAGTACAAACCGAAATTCATCTACACCGTATCGACCTTCCAGAATCCGACCGGTATCACCATGACCACCGAGCGCAAAAAAGCCCTGATCGATATTGCTGTTCGCAATAATATTCCCATTGTCGATGATAATCCGTACGGGGAACTGCGTTTTTACGGCGAAAATTTGCCGACCATGAAATCTCTTGGCGGTGATGCCGTAATTTCGCTGGGGACTTTTTCCAAGATTGTCGCCCCGGGATTTAGAATCGGGTGGATGAATGCGCCGGTGAGTATTCTTTCTATGTTCGAAAAAATTAAACAGGGTTGCGACCTGCATACCAGCACTTTCTCGCAGTTTGTCCTGTATCATTTTATTAAATCCGGCAAACTTTCGGCCCATATACCCAAGATTATCAAGAGCTACCGGGCCAAGCGGGATTTAATGATTCATGCGCTGGAAAAGCATTTCCCGCCGGGAATAACCTGGACCAAACCCGAGGGCGGGCTGTTTTTGTGGTGCGAACTGCCATTGTCAATGTCGGCTTCGGAGCTTCTGCAGGAGGCAATTAAAGAGAAGGTCACCTATGTCTATGGCCGTCCGTTTTTTCCCGATGGCAAGAAGGGCGACAACACCTTCAGGCTGAATTTCTCCAATGCCTCGCACGAAATGCTGTCATCCGCCATCGAACGGTTAGGCCGGGTTTTCAAAGCCAATATGCCGTAATTCAAGTCATAGGATTGATAATTATCAAGCCCCGCCCGGCGGGGCTTTTTTTATTTACAACCGGATTTAAAGCGATATCTTGGCCTTTATGAAAAAGCTGGAATTCTATAAATATCACGCGCTCGGAAATGATTTTCTGGTTATCGATTTGATTAATCGGCGTCCCGGAAAAATTGATTATAACCGGATGGCTCTCGATATGTGCAGTCGTAATTCCGGGGTCGGGGCCGATGGTATTCTGGTTTTATCCCGGAGTAATCGGGCTGATTGTTGTATCGACCTGTTTAACTCCGATGGCAGTTGGGCGGAAAAATCGGGTAACGGCTTGAGAATTGCGGCCGCCTATTACCATCGGAAGTACGCCCGGCGGAAAAAGCTGATTTTTGAAATCGGGGGTGATTCGGTCGAGGCCCGGATTATCCGGGTCTCGCTTGCCGAGACTATGGTCAGGGTGTCTTTGGGCCGACCGGAATTCGAAACGCGGCGGGTACCCATGAAGTCGAAGGCGCAGTATCATATCAATGCTCCTCTGAAAATTGAGGGTGTCAAAATTCCGGCGACGATATTATCGGTCGGTAATCCGCATACCGTCATTTTTGTCGATCGTTTCGATTTCGACTGGAAATTGCTGGGCGAAATAATCGAAAACAGCCGGTATTTTCCGCATCGCACCAATGTGGAATTCGTAAGGATTGTCAATCGCAAAAAAATTGTTCTAAATGATTGGGAACGGGGGGCAGGAGCCACCGGGTCATCGGGAACCGGAGCTTCGGCCGCGGTTGCAGCCGGAGTGGTTAATGGTTATCTGGAACGGGCGGTTGAGGTGGTTTTCCCGACCGGGTCACTTCGGGTAGAATGGCCAGTTGAGAGTGATAACATTATTTTGACCGGGCCGGCCGTATTTGTCTGCCGTGGGGAATATGTTTTCGATCCCGACCGGCGTTAGGCCGAACGCATACTCATTTGAAATAAATCCAGCAGGTTTTCATGTCGGATAAAAAGCTCAATAGAATCCATTCGGCAATAAATGATTATCTCTATCACCTGGGGTTGTTTTCACGCAATGTCAGGTTGTATCTGGCGGCTGCCTTTCTGATCGGTTTGACCTATTCCGGGTATATGTTGCTGCTGAATCTTTATCTCCGGGAACAGGGGTCGACGGAATCCTTCATCGGCACCATTCTTTCGGCCGGGGCGATCGGAATGACTATAACGTCGATCCCGGCCTCATTCATTCTACGACGAATCCGGCTGAAAAAAATACTCCTGAGCACGACCGTTCTTTATGGCGGTTCGATTTTATTCTTAACATGGCTGCCGGTCAGTCAACTACTGGTGGTGATTTCATTTCTGGCCGGAATCGCCCTGACATTTTACCGGGTGGCCGCGGCGCCGTTTTTTATGCGAAATTCGACACCAAAAGAACGCACCTATATATTTTCATTGTCATTCGGGGTCTCGCTTCTGGCCAGCGTTCTGGGGTCGATGGTTTTCGGCTGGATGGTGACGGCCTTGACTACCATGGCCGGGGGGGTGATCCCGGCCTACCGCTGGACTTTCGCATTGAGTGTCGGCCTGGGTCTTCTGGCCCTGATCCCCTTTTCCATGATCCGCGCCGCCGATCCGGGTTTTGAGGAGAAAAGATCAGAATTTTCGCTGGCTCTGATAAAAAAACGATCCGGGCTTTATTTCCGGTTATTTCTGCCCTATTTCGTGGTCGGAACCGGGGCGGGATTGATAATTCCCTTTTTAAATCTCTATTTCCGCGACCGGTTCAGACAGCCACCGGATATGATTGGCTTCTTTTTTATGGTGGTTAATATCACCATGTTTGTCGGAATTCTGCTTGGTCCCATTCTAGCCCGAAAAATCGGTATGGTCCGAACCCTGGTTTCGACCCAACTGCTATCCATACCCTTCATGGTTATTCTGGCTTATACATATTCGCTGGAACTGGCCTTTGTTTGTTTTCTGATACGCGGCGGATTAATGAATATGGGCAGTCCGATCGGGACCAATTTCGGGATGGAGATGGTGACCCAAAAGGAACATGCCCTGGTCAATGCCCTTTTTATGTTCGGCTGGAATTCCTCATGGATGATTTCCACGGCCGTAGGCGGCCGGCTGATCGAAAAACACGGTTATACTTTGCCTCTGATGATAACGGTTGGGCTTTACATGCTTTCCTCAATTTTGTATTATATGTTTTTCAGAGATTCGGAGAAACATACCAGGGACGGTTACCTGGTGGAATCACAGCCGTTATAAGGATCGGTCGTGATATTGAGCAAAAGTGAACTGGCCCGTCAGATCCATTATGTTTTGAAAGAGACATATCCCGGGCTGGAATTCGACCCGGAGATTATTATTGGTCTGATTACGGAATCGGGAACGGGTGAGGGTGAAGAGCTTCAATTCGGGGCGGGGGAACTGGCCCGGATAATGAATATGGATTTGGGGAAAGTGATAGAACAGGTTTATCGCGGATTGGGAATCGACTTCGAAAAGAACTGGCATGACAAAGTCCTGTTTAAGATGACGCTGAAAAATGATATGCTGATTTTTAAACCGATTACAGAGCACGGATGAAAGTATGATTAAGGATAAATTCAGAGAACAGGTTGCCGAATTAACTGCCCTTTCTTCGGCCCGGGCCTTTCCCGAGGCGAAAGAAGCGCATCCCGAACTGTTCATATTCGATGCCGCTCAAATATACAACCGTCTGGAGACTCCCAAGAATCCGGAGATGGGCAATTTTGCCCTGCCATTGTTTGAAGCGGCCAAAATAATCCATAAAAATCCAGCGGAAATAAACAGGCAACTGGTGCAGGTGCAGAATGACTATGTGCAAGAACATCCCGAATCAGGTCATTTCATTTTTTCGGCGGTGGGAGGTTTCAATAATTGTCGGATTGACCTGCCCCATCTGGCCGGAACCACTCTGCCGGGAATCCTTAAAGAAAAAAAACGCTATGGATCATCGGATGTCGGCGCCGAAAAGAGAATTGTCATTGATTTTTCATCGCCCAATATAGCTAAACCATTCGGAATCGGGCACCTTCGGACAACCGCCATCGGCCACTCGCTTTATCGGATTTTCGAGAAATTGGGTTATCAATCAATTGGGATAAACCATCTGGGCGACTGGGGGACGCAATTCGGCAAAATGATCGTAGCCTACAGGAAATGGGGACAACAGGAGGATCTCGGCGAGGAGCCGGTGATGAAGCTGTTGAATCTTTATGTCCGTTTTCACCGGGAGGAGAAGGATAACCCGTCACTTGGCGATGAAGCCCGGGAAGCATTCAAAAATCTTGAATCGGGTTCTCCCGAGGAAATCGAGCTCTGGAAGAAATTCAAGAACCTGTCGCTGGAGGCCTTTGAAAAAACCTATCAACGGCTCGGGATCCGGTTTGATTATTACACCGGGGAATCGTTTTACAATGAGCAGATGCCGGGTGTTCTTGAAGCGATTAAAAGTCTGGGGCTGACCAAAATCTCACAGGGAGCTCTGATTGTTGATCTGGAACCATATGGATTGCCACCCTGTCTTCTGACCCGGGCCGATGGAGCAACCCTTTACGCTACCCGGGATATTACGGGGATATTTTACCGCTGGCAGACTTTCAAATTCGAGAAGGCTTTATACGTGGTCGGTTCCGCCCAGCGGGATCATTTTCGGCAGGTATTTAAGGTTGTCGAGTTGATTGAGGAGGCGGAGAAGACTCCTTTGAAAAGACGGGTTTCGCCGCGGCTGGAGCATGTCGAGTTTGGCTGGATTAAATTCCAGGATAAGATGATGTCCACCCGGGAGGGCAATATTATCCTGCTTGATGATGTTCTGGACAAAGCGGTCGAGCTGGCCCGGAAGAAAATAGAAGAAAAGAATCCTGATTTGAAAGAAATCGAAAAGACAGCGCAACAGATCGGGATTGGGGCGGTCCTTTTTGCCGACATGTCGGCCCGGCGACAGAAAGATGTTAATTTCGACTGGGATGAAGTTCTCAATTTCGAAGGCGAAACCGGTCCGTATCTGCAGTACACTCATGCCCGGTTGTCATCGCTGGTGCGCCATTATGGAAAGGTTTTACCGGAGGCGGTTGATTATTCGCTTCTGGATCAGCCTGAGGAGTACCGGGTGGTTGATTTGCTCTACAGGTTTCCGCAGAAAATAGATGGGGCGGCGGCAACCTATGAACCGTACGTAATCAGTTCGTACCTGCTGGAACTGGCGGCCGCTTTCAACAAAGTCTATCAGCGAAAAGATTCCGAGGGACGAATCGATAAAATAATTTCCGAGAATGAGAAATTGTCCGAGGCCCGCATGATGCTGGTCGAGGCGGTTAGAATAGTGATCAAAGAAGGATTGTATTTACTGGGGATTGAATCTCCTGAAGAAATGTAGAAAACAGGTCAGAATGATGAGTATTACCATTTATCCCATAAAACAAATGCCCGGCGATATCATAATCGGGGGTGATTACGATACCACCCAGATGGCGCTGATTCTCGGCGCCCTGGCCTCTGGCGAGACGATTATCAATATCTACAATAAATCACTTAATACCGGGCGGACCGTTGATTTTTTAAAAAATATCGGGAGTCGGGTGATTGTCGATGGAGGAACTCTCCGGGTTGGCCGGGGAGATGGACCGACCATACCCGAAGACCGGCATTTGACTTATGGCGGTGATATTTCCCCGCTGTCGTTGATTATCGGGCTGCTGGCAGGGATGAATGAATCATGCATTCTTGACTACGGCGAAGCTGTCAATTCCGATATTATCGACAGCCTGACCGAGGTCCTCAATAAAAAGGGTATTGATATATTTCATGAGGCCAATTCCCGACAGGTCGTTTTCCGCGCCTCGGCAGAGCATCCCATCGAGATAAAGATATCGTCTTCATTGTCATATTCAAAGAACTGTCTGCTGGCTTTTGGTCTGGTTTCGGGATGCTCGGTTAATATCCGAGAGTTTCGAATCACTTCGGGGGTTTTCCAGAAGGGGATCAAAAGATTCGATGGGGATATAAATATAATGACCCCGAAGCCGGAGTTCAAGCCGGACCCGCACGACCCGCGTAAGAGAATTAGGACCACAAGCGTCGATTACAAGCGGGAAATAATCCTCGGTCCGTCGGTTCGTCTTCAGGGGCAGACGATTAATATCCCGGTTGATTTCGATATGGCGGCGGCTCTGATAACCCTGGCAGTTATAAAGAAAAAAAGTATCACCCTGCCGGGTATCAGTATGGATAATAACGCCACCGGCTTTTTAAATCACCTGAAGGCGTCCGGGATGGATGTTAAGACGGGGGAGAGAAAAAACGTCGACGGTTTCCAGATTGGCGAGGTGACGGTGACGGGGAAAGAAATCAAAGTTCGAAGGACAGCCGGATCGCTGGCCACTTCGCTTATCGATGAAATTCCTTTTCTGGCCATAATAGCAGCTGCCGGGAAGGGGACCTCGGTAATCAGGGGCGTTCGGGAGATGAGCGAGTCAGGATTGAATCCTTTTGAGGAGATCACGGCCAATCTGCAGAAAATGGGGGTCAAGAGCGGAATAATGGAAGATGGTCTGGTGATCGAGGGAACCGGGGTTCTGGCCGGGGCGGATTTCGGCCGTTTCGAAAATCCCAGGGTTGGTCTGGCCTTTCTGATAGCCGCTATGGCGGCTCAGGAACGATGCACTTTCGATGATTTCTCGAATGTCGTGCAACATTATCCGGATACGGGCATAATATGGCCGGTTGAATTGATGGGACAGAAAACGGTAACGGAAGAAGATGATATCCGAGCCTGAAGTTTGTTAAATATGATGAGATCGGCTTTTATAACATAAGACCGCGGTTTAAAATAGATAAGACACTTCGTTTGCATTCAAGGATAAATCCCGGATTTGAAAAATGGCCCGCGTGCAGAATATAACCGATGGCCCGATACTGCCGACGGTAATTCGGCTGGCATGGCCGGTGGTGGCCTCAACAGCCCTCGAATTCGCCCTGCAAATAACAGACTATTTCTGGGTCGGATTTTTGGGGACGCCGGAACAGGATGCTATCACCACCTCAATGATCGTCACCTGGACACTATTTGCGGTCGGGGCGGTGATAGTTATTGGGCTGACAGCTCTGGTATCGCGGGCGATCGGTGCCGGCAAACCCGATGAGGCTTCTTTTTTCGCACGGCAGGGAGTCTTAATGGCCGTCGGGATTGGGGCCGCTCTTTCGATTCTGGGTTTATGTCTTACACCTAAAATACTGATGTTTATGAAGGCCGGGGACCGGGTGGTTGCTCTGGGAATTCCCTATCTGCGGATATTTTTCGGCGGGATGGTTTTCCTATTTATCAATGAATCGCTTGGTTCCATATTCAGGGCCTCGGGCGATACCAAAGCGCCAATGATTGCTCTTTCCACCGGCACGCTGTTGAATCTGGTTCTGGATCCGCTTCTAATTTTCGGATGGGGACCGTTTCCGGCTATGGGTGTGGCAGGGGCGGCCACCGCCACAATTTTATCGGTTATGGTCAGTTTTTCGATTTATGTGATCATGATCGTTCGGGGCCGTCTGGAATTTCCCTTGGGGAAATGGTATCGAACAAGGCCAGTGCCGAAAGCCATGCTTAAGATTATAAATATCGGACTGCCGATATCCACCCAGAATATTGTTTTTGTAACGGTGTACTGGTTTATAATCCAGATTGTTCATCACTATGGTACGACGGCCGGGGCGGCGATGGGGATCGGCAACCGGATGGAATCGCTGTCGTACCTGACGACATTCGCCTTTTCCATAGCGGCTTCGACTATGGTCGGGCAGAATCTGGGGGCCGGGAAGCCGGATCGGGCCAGTCGCGCGGCCTGGACCACAGTCGGTTTGGTGGTGGCGGAGACGTTTGTTATCTCAATTTGCTTTCTAACCATTCCCCATCTGATTGCCCGGGTTTTTTCATCGGACCCGGAAGCCATTGCCATAGCGGTCGATTATTTGAAAATACTCGGTTTATCACAGATTTTCATGGGCATTGAGATTGTTCTCGAAGGGGCTTTTTCAGGGGCCGGGAACACCCTGCCGCCCATGTCGGTATCGATTCCCGGTTCAATTGCGCGTTTACCATTGGCCTATTTTCTCTGTTTCACCCTGGATATCGGTGTCAATGGAGTCTGGTGGACGCTGACCATTACCTCGCTTTTCAAAGCCCTGATTCTGGCCGCCTGGTTTAAAAAGGGCAATTGGAAAAAGAAGAAATTATAACCCGTTTAATAACTTGACATGGTTTAACATCTCCGTTTATTTGGGGTGACGTGGCCGGAAAAAATACTGATTCCCGCAAGCGGCAACGGTAAATAATGGGGCAGAGATGAATCCGGTCGTTGCTGATGGAAATTATAACAAAGAATCGATATGGAAAGATTTGTAAGATTTGAAGCAACCGAAGGGAAAGAATGGGGCATCCTTGAGGAAGGGAAAATTCTGAAGATTTCGGATAATCCCGTTTATCCGTATGAATCGGAAGGGAAGTACTACGAACCATCGCAGGTAAAACTGCTGGCGCCGGTCGAACCTGGCAAGATTGTCTGTGTCGGTCTGAATTATAAGGAACATGTCAAGGAGTCGCAATCGGCAGATAAGGTGCCCGAAGAGCCGGTTCTGTTTTTAAAGCCGCCATCAGCTCTGATCGGCCCCGGAGCCAGGATATATTATCCTGACATGGCCGGCCGGGTTGATTACGAGGCTGAGCTGGGAGTGGTGATCGGCCGGGAATGCCGTAATGTGGCGGCGATTGAGGCCGAGGATTATATTTTCGGATTCACCTGTGTCAACGATGTTACGGCTCGTGATTTGCAGAAAAAAGACGTACAATGGACGCGGGCCAAAGGTTTTGATACCTTCTGTCCGGTCGGGCCATGGATTGTCGATAAGCTGAAGTTCGAGGATGTCGAGGTAGAATCATTTCTTAATGGTGAATTGAAGCAGTCGGCGCGGACCTCGATGATGATTTTTCCGATCGTTAAACTGGTGAGCTTTATATCGCAGGTGATGACCCTTTATCCCGGTGATCTGATTTCCACCGGAACTCCATCGGGGATCGGTCCGATGCAACCCGGAGACCGGATCGAGGTCAGAATCGAGGGAATAGGTTCTCTGGTCAATGATGTTATCTAAGTTCTTCCGAGCATTACCGATTTTCTGCCTTTTTGTCGGCGTTGCCGATGCGGCGACGATCGATACCCTTTGGATCAAGGCCAACCTGAATGCCGAGCGTAAAATTATCGAGGGATCGCTGACCTGGATTTTGCCCGATCGCCCCGACCTGACTTCCTTTGAATTCCAGCTTTTCCCCAATGTATATTCTTCGGAACAGACTCTCTACCTGGAGAAGAATCATGGTCTGAGAAGTCATCTGAAAGAAACCGGAGTCTGGGGATCAATGTCAATCGATTCGATTATGATGAATGGCCACGATATCAGTTCATTTTTGAAAATCGAGGAAACCGGGGGGCATTGTGTACCGGAGCCGCCAGAGTCTATTGGGGGAGAGCGGATACAGATATTTTTCAGGACATTTTTACCGGACGTTGGTGACCGCCTGATGAATTTCGAAAACGACTATTTTCTTGATGGGTGGTATCCGCGACCGGCTCTATTGACCGAAGATGGTCGCTGGGTACAGCCGGAATACGGATCATTTGCCGAACTGGTCGGCGATTATTATTTCTACGATATTCAATTTACCTCTCCGTTCATACAAAAGGTTGCCGCTGGAGTCCGGGCTGTTGACAGCACTGAAGATAACATGCTTATGACTCGCCATTATTCATTCGGGCCGATTCATGATTTTGCCCTGGCCATCTCACCGGATTTTATTCTCGATTCCCTGGTGCATGATTCGATAACCATCATGATATTCTGCCGGGATTTCGAACGCCCGGTTCTGCCGAGAATTAAAAGGGCGGCTGAAGTAGTCTTTGATTATATGTCAGATCGGGTAGGTCGGTATCCTTATGATTATTGCAGTATTGTCTTGATGGACAGGTTATTCGCCGGGGGCGTTGAATTACCGGGGATGGTGGTTTTATCGTCCCCAGGGGGAGGGGTATTAATAACCAGATTATATGAATCATTGGTTATCCATGAGTTGATCCATCAGTGGTTTTATGGCGTTATCGGTTCCAACCAGATCGAGAATCCCTGGCTGGATGAATCGATAACCTGTCTGTTTACCCGGAAAATAATGGAAGAACAATGGGGCGTCGATGGAAACCTGCTTAATCTGGCCGGATTTAAGGTGAGCGAGCGGGATCAATTGCGGGCCGGGTCAAACCTGCTGATGGGATCATATCCATTATCTCTTTCGGCCAATGAGTTCCCATCGCCGGAAGAATACTATAAAATGATTTATTCGCGCGGTCCTTTGATTGTCGAGACAATCGAAAATATAATGGGCGATTCTTTGACGGCGGTTTTCTGGAAGACCTATTTTGAACGATTTCGCTTTGGACATCCGGATACCGATGATTTTCTGGCGCTGGTCGATGAGACAGCCGGACCAGATATTGAAAAGGCCGCCGGACAATTAATCTACCAACCGATGACAATCGATTACTCGATTTTCGGCCTTGAAAACCGAATGATTGATTCGGTCAATTACAAAATTGCGTTGGTACTCATGAAAAAGGGCGGGCTTGATCTTCCGATCGAATATCACCTGTTTCTGGATAACGGCGACACGTTGACAGAGTCCTGGAATCCGATTAAAGAAACCGAGGAATTCAGTTTCATTTACCCCTCACCAGCCATCGGGGTAGTGATCGACCCGGATGGAATTATAGCGATCGATGGCAACCTGTTTAATAATTCGCTTACTCTCAAGACCGACAACCGGCCGGGATTCCGGATGACCTCGGGGATGATGTTCCTGATGGAATCATTGCTTAGTTTTCTGGGCGGAATGTGATGTTCGAGATTTTTAGACAATTTTCGAAGGTTATAATTATTCGTCGGCTATGGCTGTACCTGTATCTTTTTAAAGCAATTTTCGCGGCCCTTCTGGTTCTGCCATTTTTCATGACCGTCAATGCCATCGCGGCGCCATCGCCGTTTTCGCTGACACTTCTCGATCACTGGGATATGTCGGTTATTATGGAATTAATGACGATGACCTATACGGCGGCCCCGGCCCTTCTGATGATACCGGTTGTCGGCGCCATTATTTATGTCGTTATAATGCAATTTTTGAATGGCGGCATTTATTTTTTAATGATATCCCGCGGGTTTGAAAAAGTTGACTGGAAGGAGTTTTACGGCGAATGCGGGATTAATTTCGGTGCCCATATAAAGATTACGCTTGTCATGCTGATTATCTACTCTCTCCTGATACCATCGGGGATGTTTTTTATAAACATGGCAGGGTTGGCCGGGGGGAATTTGATAGGTTTACCGGCTGTGCTGTTTGCGCTGTTTAAATTATTGATCATGATATTGATTTTAACGGCCGCTTCGATCTTCTCGGATTCGGTTCGCGCCGCGTGCGCGGCTTATCCCGAGAAAAGCATCAGGGAGAAGTTAAAGCTGGGTTCGGGCTTTTTAAAACTGCGATTGTGGAGATTGCTTGGAATATATATTGTTACATATGTTCCTTTTTTAATTATCTGGGGTATATCAGAGTGGTCGGCACTTAGGGTTATTATTCTTTTCCCGGCCGCATTGGCTATCCTTTTTGAATTCGTTTTATATCAGTTGTCTTCCATTCTCAGAACGGGTCAGAAACTCTGGTACCTGGTAATTATGGGAGGAATATTCAGGGATTCATATCCCGGACGTTTTCTGCCAAATCAAATAGAATTGCCATTGGGTGATTGAGCCGGTTATATAATTGAAATGATTGTTTTCGGGTCGCTAACGGGGGAGATTCGGGAAATGTGAATCGTCATATTGCCAATTTGCGTTATCATGGTCATGACAAAATTAAGATCAATGTTTATATTCCGGGCGACCGGATAAATGTATAATCAATGGATGACCGGTCATTTGGTGCCTGATACCTGAAAAGGATGGAGACGGATCCTTTCATGACGGAAAAACTTTATCTTAATGATGGTGAAATGCTGGATTTTACGGCACGGGTAATATCCGCCGATCAGGTTGACGGCGGCTGGGAAATTATACTCGACCGGACGGCCTTTTATCCCCAATCCGGGGGGCAGTTATTTGATACCGGCCTTCTGGATAATAAAACCGTCATCAACGTATTGAAGAGAGACGATGAAGTAGTGCATGTTGTCGCTGATTGGGAGACGGATATCGGCACCCTGGTTGAAGGCAAAATTGATAGGGAGCGGCGTCTGGATAACCGACGCAAACACACCGGCCAGCATATTCTTTCCCAATCCTTTATCAGGACGGCCGGGGCGAAAACCGTCAGTGCTCACCTGGGGGAGATAGAATCGACAATTGAATTATCCGTCGCGGAAATCGATGAAAATCAGTTGGAAGCCGCCGAGGATCTGGCCAACCGGATTGTCATGGAAAATCATCCGATCGAAATCGGCTATTATGACCGGGAAGAACTGGGCAATATGCCGATCAGGAAAATCCCGGAATTGGGGGGCGGGGAGTACCGCATTATCGGAATCGGCGATTTCGATTACACCGCCTGCGGCGGAACGCACTGCCGCCGAACCGGGGAAATCGGATCGATAAAAATTATCGGACAGGAAAAAATACGGGGGCATGTTCGGATAATATTTTTAACCGGGCGACAGGCGGTCACTGATTATCGTGAAAAACATAAGGTGCTGACCAGTCTGGTCGGCCGTCTCACCTGCCATTTCACCGATCTTGATGGATCGGTCGGGAAAATTCTGGAACAGAATGTTTCACTTCGGAGGGATCTTACAGATTTAAACAGGCAGATGATGTCATTTAGGGCCGAGAGCCTGATTAAGAATGCCGTCCCGATAGCCGGCGGATACCTGGTAGTCGATCGTTTTGACGGAATTGATATAAAAAACCTTCGGGAATTGGCTCAAGTGCTGGTGCAAAAAGGTCAGGTTGCGGTGGTCCTTTTAGCCGATGATAAGGTATTAATGGCGGCGAGTGAGGACAGCGGGTTTGATGCCTCGCATATGGCGCGGATATTTATGGAGAATTTCGGCGGTCGTGGCGGGGGCAACCGGGCTTTCGCCCAGGTGGGCGGTATTCCTCTTGATAAAAGATCAGAAATTTCGGATAATCTGATAAACATTCTTAAACAGGAACTGGGCGGATAGAGATTGCGCAGGCTGATTTTAATATGGCTGTTTCTGACAGTTATCGGATCGGTATCATTTGGGGCCACCGGAAAATCGCCGCTTTATCTTGATTATTCAGGGACTTATGAGTTTATTCGGGGATTAGACCGGGATACCATTTTTATCACCGATTCGGTCGTTTTCCGCCGCGATGATGGTATTCTTATGGCCGATACCGCCATCTGGATCAAAGGGGAGAGTATAATTCTGGTCGGCCATGTTTTTGTGCAGGATACAGTTTACCAGCTTTCCGCTCATCGGGTAATTTATGATATCAATGCCAACAGCGCCAGGGCTTCGGGTGATACCGTAATTATCATATCGCAATCGGATTCGGTGATGGCGGTCGGCAATAATGCCTATTATAGCCGCGATTCATCGCTCTTCCGCATGGCCGATCGCCCTGCTGTTTATCTCAGTTACCAGGACAGCAGTCGAATGGTTCAAATCGATGCCGATCGGGTGGCCATAGATGCCCTCGGGAAAATCGGCTATGCCGATGGTGAAGTGGTTATCAGTCAGGGAGAGACCGAGTCACGTTCAGGGCGGGCCATTATGTATATGGATGACAATATTCTTCTCCTGCTTGAGGAACCATCGGCCAGAATCCGGCAATCGGAAGTACGGGGGGACACGCTGATACTGTACGGCGAGCATGCGGCCCTGGAGAAAATCCATGTCTGGGGACGGGCCGAAGGGGATTTCCGGGAACCTGCCCGTAAGGATACGACTGTCTTTGACCTGTCGGAACTTCGGGCGTCAGAAATCAGATTCAATCTTGAAAAAGGCGAGCTGAACAATATCGTGGCCTCGGGTCAGGCTTATTCTTTTTATTTCCCGGGATCGGCCGACAGCTCCGAAGTCGTTAAAAACACCGTGTCGGGCGACATTATCAAGCTCTTTATGGAAGACCGGAATATGCGGGCGGTCGAGGTTCTGGGCGGGGCCGAGGGGGAGTATCTTTCCGGGAAATATAAAACCGGTGATTCCGGCCGTACTTTTATCGAGGATTCGGTTCAATATTCCTCGGATAAAATAGATTATTCCATTGTCGATTCCACTATCGTCCTGACGGGAAACGCCTTTGTAAAAAATAAAACCGTTTCCCTGACGGCCCATCAGATTAAATACGGAACCTCGGAAGAAATGGTGACGGCGTACGATGATACCATGATGGTCAATGATTCCGAGTTGGTATATATTCCCGTCATTTTGAAGGACGGGACCGAGGAAATTCTCGGATCTTATATGGAATATTCGATGGACACCGAGAAAGGTTTAATATTGCAGTCGAAATCCGATTACCAGGAGGCTTATTATCGCGGCCGGGAATTATTCCGCGAGGAGAAGGAAGTGTATTATGTCGAGGATGGCACCTACACAACCTGCAATCTGGACTGCCCGCATTTTCATTTCCGCTCGCATAATATGAAAATGATTCAGGGGGATAAGGTGATTGCGCGGCCGGTGGTTTTTTATATTGAGAAGTTGCCGCTGATGATTATCCCTTATTATGTCTTTCCCCTGAAAGCCGGGCGTCATTCGGGATTTTTGTCTTTTCAAATTGGCAACTTCGAGCGGACCGACGGCTATATCCATAATGTGGGATATTACTGGGCGGCTTCGGAGTACTGGGATATTCTGGCCGCCCTTGATTACAATGAGAATTACGGCATGAATTACCGCAGCACCTTCCGCTACAATATCCGTTATATCATGTCCGGTTCCGTTTCCGGATCATATGCCGATGAGACCCAGTATGTCGGCGTTGATGAAAAGAAAACCAAACGCTGGCAGTTCAATTTCGATCATTCCCATACCATCAGTCCGACCTTTTCCATCAAGGCCAGCGGGACCTTTCTTTCTGATAAAAGTTATTATACTGATTTTTCCACCGACCTTGATGATCGTCTGAATAAGAATTTAAGAAGTCAGGTGTCGATATCGAAACGCTGGGGCAATACCTCTCTTTCGGTCCAGTTTATTCATAATGTCGATCTCGATGCCGAAAAACGGACCGATCAGTTTCCCACCGCCGCTCTCAGTTTGCCTCCCTGGCAGATATTCGGGGCCGCCGCCAAAGATGATGAGGGACGGGAAATTCGCCGCTGGTATAACAATATTATTCTCAATTATCGGAACAATCTTAATAATTACAGCCAGAGGACAACCGATACAGCCGGAGTCAGGAGCCGGAGAGAATATATGACCCTTGATCACAGCGCCTCATTATCGGCGCCGTTTGATTTATTCCAATATCTCAAGTTGAATCCATCGGTGTCATACCGGGAGACCTGGTACAAAATTTATGAAACCGATCAGAGTCTCGATAAGGGAATCGATGCTTCGCAATTTTACCGCCGTTATGCCTACAGTACATCATTAAGGGCCTCGACCGACCTGTACGGGACAATAAATCCGAAGCTGTGCAGACTGGAAAGTATCCGTCATGTCATATCACCAAGCGTGACCTTCTCCTGGTCGCCTGAGATAACCAGTCATAATGATATAAAATCTTATACCGGGGTCGGCGGAGGCGGATCGGAATCGAAAAGTATGAGTTTCTCTCTCGGTCAGACCTTCCAGGCCAAGGTTAAATCGGGCGAGGAATATAAAAAGCTGGATATCCTGACGATCAGTAATTCCCTGAGTTATGATTTCAAGGCTGAAGGCCGCAAGTTTTCCTATCTCACCACGACCGTCCGCACTCCGCTTTTAAAGGACTATAATATCTCGGTCGATGCCAGTTTCACTCATGACCTCTATAATCCCGAGACCGATAAGCTGGAGTGGTGGTCGCCGTATTTACTGAGTATGCGTTTTTCCACGACCTTCAGCGCCAGAGGAATACTCTGGGAATACATGGAACCGGATACGACTTCCGGGGGGCTGCTCGGCGGCGGTTCGGGTGCCAACCAGAACTGGAATGTCTCGGTGAGTCATCATTATGAGGAATACGGCCGGGGTTCGTCGTTTACAAAAACCCATACTGTCAGCCTGAGCGGGACGATTAATCTAAGCCCGAGTATCAGGGTCACTTATTCCCAATCCTACGACATCAGGAACGATAAAACGGTCAGCCGGCGAATTGAAATAACCAAGAATTTACATTGCTGGCAGGGGCAATTTTACTGGGTTCCCGATGGTTCCAACCGCGGTTACTATTTTAAGTTGAATATCATTTCCATACCGGATATAAAATTCGAAAAATCCGAATCTGGGATAAGGGCACCTTATCTGTAATTGAATGGTTCAACAGGCATCTGCCAGGCCGCAAAAATAAGGCATTTTTTGAGTATGAAGAATTTTTTTTGTTGACAGGCCCGGGGCGGGCCCTGTTTTTTTATATCAAGTGCCATTAAACCTTTAACTTAAAGCATAAAGGATTGTGCTATGACCAAAGAAGAAATGATTGCCAAAATCGCCACCGACGCCGGTATCAATAAGCGTCAGGCATCGGATGCATTGCACAGTTTCTTCCAGAATGTTCAGACGAATCTGAAGAAAGGCAAGAAAGTAAGCTTTGTCGGCTTTGGCACGTTCTCTGTTTCAAGGAGAAAGGCGCGTATGGGACGCAATCCTCAGACCGGTGAAAAGATAAATATCCCGGCCAGCAAAGTCCCGCATTTCCGCGCCGGTAAAGCCCTCAAGGAGGCTGTTAAGAAATAGCCGCCATACTGTTTCAAAGCGATAAGGCAGAGAACAACTCTCTCTGCCTTTTTTTATTTTGGTTGACCTGTCATGCGGCATAGTATAACTTGATATTCTAAACACAGGTTTTTGATTTATGGCAAGACGGAGTAAAAAAGAGACAACCAACGGCAAAAAAAGAAAAATTCTCGGGATTCTTCTGATTTTATTGTCGGTGTTGATCCTGACTTCACTGGTGACTCACTCGGGCTGGGATGACCGACGGATAACTGATTTCGATAATCCCTGGGAAATCGATTATCAAAACCAGGTGGGAATAATCGGGGCTCTTTCCTCATACCTCTTTTTTATCTTTTTCGGCTGGTTATCCATATTCATACCGCCTTTTCTGGTCATGCTGGCTTTTCGGCTACTTGATTTTGGATGGCGGGCTCGGATAAAGCCGGCCTTGATTTTCGTGACGGCCGCCTGCGCCCTGATCACTATGATTGCCAACGTTTATATCATTACCGAGGTCGATTATACCGCCGGTTATACCGGGGTCAATGGTGGGTGTTTGTTTTATTATCTGACAGTTCTGATTGTGAAGATTTTCGGCCGGATCGGATCGATTCTGATTATGGGGGCGGCGATTATGGCCGGACTGGTAATTATGGGTTTTGCCTATCCCGGTTTAAGAGCCAGGTTGAAACTTCCGACCCTTATGACACCTTCGGGAATAGTTCATTTGACCTGGGCCGGGATAAGAAAGGTCCCCGGAGGGCTTTTATCCATATTTCGGTTCAAATTACCGGAAAAATCCCCGGGAGCTGATTATACAACGGATGATAATATTGGTGATGAGCTGGTCGATCCTGATATGAGTGAAATCGAAGAGGAAATCGAATTATCGGGAGATGTTGGTACGGCCACCGGGAAGCGCAAGCAGGAACGAACCGGGAAAAAAGACTCGGCCCGCAGGCTCAAACTTAAAACACCGACCGTTCCGGTCGGTCGGGAAACCAAAGATTATGTCTTCCCGGGACTCGATTTGCTGAGTGATAATCCGGTCAATGGTCCATCGGTCAGTCCCGATGAACTGGCTTTCACGGCCCGATCGCTCAAGGATACTCTGGAAACATTTCATGTCTCGATTCAGGGGAATATCGAGAAATATCCCGGTCCGGTAATTACCCGTTTTGAATTCAAGCCGGCCGCGGGCATCAAGGTTAATCAGATTGTCAACCTGTCGGACGACCTGGCCTTGGCCCTGCAGGCCAAACGGGTTCGGATTGTCGCTCCGATACCGGGCAAGGCGGCGGTTGGAATAGAAATTCCCAATCGGAAAGCCCGGATGGTCTATTTAAAAGAGATTATTGCCTCAGAGATCTATTCCGACAAACGGGTGCAGTTGCCGCTGGCCTTGGGGAAGACGATATCGGGACGGCCCTTTGTCACCGACCTGGCCAGAATGCCGCACCTGTTGATCGCGGGGGCGACCGGCTCGGGAAAATCGGTATGCATCAATGCCCTGATAACATCACTTATATATCGCCTGCATCCCCGAGAATTGAAATTCATTTTTATCGATCCCAAGATGCTGGAATTGTCGGTTTATGCCGGGATTCCTCACCTGGGCCGGCCGGTAGTGACCAATGCCAAGCGCGCCGAAAAGGTCCTCTCGGATGCAGTGGTGGAGATGGAAAACCGGTACAAAAAACTGGCGGCGGTGGCAGTAAGAAATATAACTGATTTCAACGCCCGCCAGAAAAACCCGGAGGAGCGCATCCCCTATATTGTCATTATTGTCGATGAACTGGCGGATATGATGATGGCCGCGTCATCATCGCGGATAGAAATGCTGATTACCCGCCTGGCCCAGATGGCCCGGGCGGTTGGGATACACCTGGTGCTGGCCACCCAGCGGCCCTCGGTCGATGTTATCACCGGCCTAATCAAGGCCAATTTCTCGGCGCGAATCGGTTTCCAGGTGGCGACCAAAGTCGATTCCCGAACCATTCTCGATGGTAATGGAGCCGAAAAACTGCTCGGAAACGGCGATATGTTGTTTCTGCAGACCGGTCAGCCGGAACCGATCCGGCTTCACGGGGCCTATATCTCCAGCGAAGAGACAGCCGGGTTGGTCAAATTTATCACCGACCAGTTCCCCAAAGTGGAGAAGACCGAGGGCCGGGCGGAGCCCGATGATGATGATGAAATGCAGGATGTGGATATGAGTGATCCGGTGTTTATTGAGGCCGCTCAAACGGTTATTCGCCATAAACAGGGCTCAGTCTCGCTGTTACAGAGAAAACTGGGAATCGGTTATCAGCGGGCGGCCCGGCTGATCGATCAACTGGAGGAGGCCGGGGTGGTCTCCAAATATGACGGCAGTAAGGCCCGAGAGGTGCTGGTGGACAGCTCGTATCTTGAGAAATTGATGTCTTCGAGATCCTTAACCGATTCGAACTCCTGATTCCCCACGGCGTATAAATCAATATGATCAAAACCATAATAAGGATATTCGGACTGATACTCCTGCCGCTATTATCGCTGGTGGATGCGGAAACCGGGGATCCTCTGGAGATGAAGAAACAGGAATATTCCAGGGCGGCGATGATCCAACTTGAGGTCGAAATTGTGGTGGTTTCAGATGTTTTCGATGAAATTGATACCTCCAGGGGAGAAATCACTATCGCCTCGGATGACCGATATCGGGCCGATATCAATGATGATTTTTACCTTTTTGACGGCACCTGTATCCGGGAATATTCGGCCGAGAATGCCCAGGTCACGCTGGATTGCCTTAAGGAAGGCGAATATTTCGAAAATCAGCTGTCTTTTATAAAGGATTTCGATCACTGCTATAAAACCGAAAAATCAAACATCCCCGGTAAGTATCGTTTGACGAAAATCCCGGAGTGCGGGATGCAACCGCCGGATTCCCTGACCATTTCAATTGATAAGAAATCTCCGGCCTCTATCGAATACTTCGATCTCAACGGTGATTTGAACCGGATCAATATTTTGAAAGAAACATTCTACGATTCCATCGATGACGATATTTTCAATTTGCGTCTGCCTGATTCAGTAGAAGTCATCGAACTGCTCTGATTCCATGAAATTCTATATAAAAAAGCTGGGTTGTCCCAAGAATGATGTCGATGGCGATTATCTGGCTGGACGCCTGGTACAACTGGGCCATGAACTGGTAGCTGATTCTGAAGGAGCCGAAGCGATTATTGTCAACACCTGCGGTTTTATTCTTCCGGCCAAGGAGGAATCAATCGCTGAGATTTTGCAATTTGAGGAGCAGAAAAAGCGGGGGAGGATCAAGAAGCTTTTTGTTACCGGGTGTTTGTCGCAACGCTACGGAGAGGATTTACAAAGGGATATTCCCGGTGTCGATGGATTTTTCGGATTGGGTAAGATCGAGGCCCTGATTGAGCGGCTTGACAGCAATTTGACCGGAGGTTATCTGGTAAGAGACCCTGCTTCCGAATTAACATACACTTCCGGGGATATTCGATATGTCGAGGAAAGCTACCCCTATGCCTATCTGAAAATCGCCGAGGGTTGCGATCGTTATTGCGCCTATTGCGCCATTCCGTATATCCGGGGACGTTACCGAAGTCGGCCAATCAGAGAAATAATTGATGAGGCACAACTGCTGGCTTCACGGGGCAAGAAAGAGCTGATCCTTGTCTCTCAGGAAGGTTCGGGATATGGTCGCGATTCAAAGGACGGCACTGATATTATAGATCTTCTCAAAGCTCTGGAGAAAGTGGCGGGGGTGGAATGGATCAGGCTGATGTACCTTCATCCCGAGGCCGTTACCAAGCAATTAATTGATTACCTGACAGGTTCGGCTAAGGTCCTGGGCTATTTCGATATCCCGTTGCAACATGTCAGTGACAAAATTCTGAAAAAGATGAATCGCAGGGTGACCCGTCGGGAGATTGAAAACCTGCTTGAGAAAATCAGGCAGGCCTCGGCGGAGAATATTATTCGGACTACCTTCATAACCGGATTTCCCGGAGAAACAGAACGGGATTTTGAAGAATTGCATGAATTCATGGAATCTTTCAAATTCAATCGGTTGGGAGTCTTTGCCTATTCTCCCGAAGAGGGAACCGCGGCGGTTAAAATGGGCCGGCGGCCTTCCGCGCGAATGGCGGCCGAACGCCAGGACATTCTCATGTCACTCCAGCAGGGGATTGCCTTCGAGAAAAATATTAGCTTGATTGACAAAATACAAAAGGTTATAATTGACGAAATCCGGCAGGGTGCCCCGGCGGTGGGTCGGTCGATGGGGGATTGCCCTGAGATCGATCAACAGGTATATGTTAAAGGCGAGGGTCTGGTGGTCGGGGATATTGTCAAGGCCAGGATAGTCATGGCCGAAGGCTATGATCTAATCGCCGAAAAGGCAGGTGGGTAATTATGGTAGAATATAATCGCCTGGGAATTTTTCTGTCCAAACCGGTGGCCGTGCTTTTTGTTCTGATTTACCTGTCGCAATCCATCCTGATTATTTACCTGGTTAAAGTCCGTTTCGACCTGGAAAAACAGATTGATTTCCAGCAATCCCGGATCAGCGAACTGGAAGAGAAACTGCAGATTCTCCAGGTAATCGAGGATTTTCAAATCGGATTCAATGATGAGGAGAAAAAACAACTGACCGAGGTCATTTTTTCGGAATGCCGCAAATATGATTATGATCCTCTTTTCCTGATGGCCATGATTTACACCGAGTCATCCTTCAAGAGAGGCCAGGTATCATCCAAGGGTGCCCGGGGGCTGATGCAGATCAAGCCGTTTGTGGGCCGATCTCTGGCCGGCAAGATGGGAATCGAGTGGGAGGATCAGAAAACTCTGTTTCAGCCGGAATTGAATATTCAGATGGGCTCGCTGCATTTTTTCGAGATGATTCTGAAATTCAAAGATGTCCGTAAAGCCCTGATTTCTTATAATATGGGAGAAACCGCCCTGCGCAGCCGGGTTCGTCTGAACGAACCGTTACCGAGATCGTATCTGGATAAAGTCATGGAAAACTACAAAATGCTGAAGGAGAAATACCAAAGCTGATGAATAAGTCAATTCATATAATTACGGGATTAGTGTTGCTGGCTTTTATTATCGGGTGCAGTCCCCGGGTGGTTCGAATGGCGGCTACCCCGGAGGAACAACTCGATCTGGCGCGGGCTGAATTCAATAAAAAACACTGGCTGACCGCGGTTGAGGGATTTCAGAAAGTAATCTTTAATTTCCCGGGATCGATGGTGGTGGATACGGCTCAGTATTTACTGGGAATGTCGTATTTCGAAAACGAGGATTATGAACTGGCGGCGGTAGAATTCCGCCGGTTGATGTCAAATTACCCTCAGTCTGATTATGTCGATGAAGCGCAGTACATGGAGGCGGTAAGTTATTTAAGAAATTCGCCAAAACATTACGCCCTGGATCAGGAAGATCTGAAGAAAGCGATCCAGATGCTTCGCGATTTTATTATGGATAATCCCGATTCGCCCCTGGCGGAAAATGCCCGGGCCTCGATTCTCGAGGGAGAAGAAATCCTGGCCCGCAAATCGTATGAGAACGGCATGACTTATTTCAAAATGTATGATTACAGGGCGGCGTCCATATATTTCCAGGAAGTCATCGATAATTATACCGGGACATCATATGCTCCGCCGGCCTTGTTCAAGCTGGGCGAATCACAATATAGAAACGGCAAATATCCCGAAGCCCTTCAGAAATTCAACAGCTTTATTACCATTTATCCCACCCATGAACTGATTTCCAGGGCGGAGGAGTATGTCGCCAAAATCAACCGAACCCTGGAGACGGTAAATGCCGCGGGCGAATCCCGATAAGGGCGGCCGCTGGGGTATTATGGGTGGGATTTTCGATCCCATTCATTACGGGCACCTGGCCCTGGCAGAAAATGCCGCGCGCGCTTTCGACATGGATGGGGTTCTTTTTCTCGTCAGTTTCAATCCCCCGCACCGGGAGAAAAAGCCTCAGGCTTCATTTGAAGAACGCCTGGAAATGGTCAGTTTGGCCATCGCCGACAATGAACGGTTTTTGGCCAGTGATCTGGAAAAGGATTTATCTCTCCCGGCGTATACTGTGAATATTGTAGATTTATTGAAATCGAAATATCCCCGGATCACCGATTGGTATTTGGTTCTCGGAGCCGACAATATTGATCTATTCGATTCGTGGCATCAGCCGGAAAGATTAATCGAAGAAGTGAACATTGTGGTCGGCAAACGCCCCGGATTCGGACCCGACGGCAAAGATTCGCTATGGTACAAACAGGTTAAAATATTCGATATGCCTCTTCTGGAGTTGTCTTCGACCATGATCCGGGAACGGATAAAATCCGGGAAGTCGATTCGGTATTTTGTGCCGGAAGTGGTTTACCATTATATCGAAAACAAGAGGCTTTATCAATGAATGGCAAAAGCCTTTATCTGGTGGATGGTTCGGCCATATTCTATCGGGCCTATTTTGCCTTTATCCGGAATCCCCTGATAAATTCCAAAGGTGAAAACACTTCGGCCACATATGGGTTTCTCAATTCCATCTTGAAAGTTATCAAGGATGAGAAGCCCGATTATTTCGCGGTGGTATTCGATACCAAGGCGCCGACTTTCCGGCACCAAATGTATCCTGATTATAAATCGACCCGGGCCAAGATGCCCGATGATTTGGTGTTGCAATTGCCGCGTATCCGCGAGGCGACAGAGGCCCTGGAACTTCCATCCCTGGAGATGGAGGGTTATGAGGCCGACGATATTATCGGAACGCTGGCCCGCGCCGCCGAGAAAAAGGGGATGGATGTTTGGATTGTCTCCGGGGATAAGGATATGTTTCAGTTGGTCAATGACCGGGTGAAAATCTACAATCCCCAGCGCGGTTCATCTCCACCGGAAAAACTGAATTCTGAGGGTGTAAAGGAGAAGTTCGGGGTACCGCCTGAAAAAGTAATTGATATGCTGGCCCTGATGGGCGATTCCTCGGATAATGTCCCCGGTGTGGCGGGAATCGGTCCCAAAACAGCCATATCACTTCTGGAGGAATTCGACAGTCTCGATCAGATTCTTGATTCCATAGATAAAATTAAGGCCAAAGGGGTCCGGAAGAAGATTTCGGATCATATTGAAGAAGCGCATCTATCACGCCGTCTGGTGACGATTGATACCGCCGTGCCGATTGAATTCGACCTTAAGAATCTTAAAAGGGGAGAGATCGATTTCGAAAAGGCCAAAAAATTTTTCATGGAGATGGAATTTGTCGGTTTACTTAATGAACTGGCCAAGCAGACCGGACGGCTGGATTTATTCTACCAGGCATCACAGACGTCAGACGGCCAATCCAGAAGAGAAGCAGATTACAGGTGTATCGATAATCCGGATGAATTAAAGCGGGTAATCGATGAATTATCGAAGAAAAAGGAAATTGCGGTTGATACGGAAACAAGTTCGCTTAATTCTCTTGACGCCGATCTGGTCGGCGTATCACTCTGCGGCGCGGCCGGCAAGGCTTATTATATTCCCGTTGGCCATGATGATATAAAGCGGAATCTGCCTCGGGAAAAAGCTTTTGAATTACTCAAGAAGTTACTCACTGACCGGAAAGTGCAAAAGATCGGTCAAAATATTAAATACGATCTGGAGGTTTTTCACCGGGCCGGACTGGAGATTGATCCGATTTCATTCGATACTATGCTGGCTTCCTATGTTGTCAATCCAACCGGCCGCCAGAACAGCCTTGATGCCCTGGCTTTCGAACATTTCAATTATACCATGCAGCCAATCACGGAATTAATCGGGAGCGGTAAAAAACAAAAATCGTTTGCGACGGTGGATGTTGACAAAGCCACTTTCTACTCCGCCGAGGATGCCGATTATACTTATCGTCTGCGGGGAGTTCTGGCTCCGAAAATCGACGAACTAAAACTTCATGATCTATATTATAATATTGAATTGCCGCTAATCAGGGTTCTGGCCGCAATGGAAGAAGAAGGAGTCCGGGTTGAAGCCGATTATCTCAGGGATTTTTCCAAAGAACTCGAGGGGCAGCTGGAAAAATTGACGGCTGATATTTATACCGAGGCCGGAGGGGAATTCAATATTAATTCCACTCAGCAACTATCCCACATTCTTTTTGAGAAACTCAATCTACCTACAAAGGGTAAAACGGCCAAGAAAACGGGTTATTCGACCGATGTAAAGGTTCTTGAGGAATTGGCTCAAATACATGATTTACCTCGATTGATCCTTGATTACAGGCAATTGACCAAGCTGAAAAACACCTATGTCGATGCCATCCCGCTGTTGATCCGAAAGAAAACAGGCCGGGTTCATACCTCGTTCAATCAGACCATCGCCGCGACCGGAAGATTATCATCGACCGACCCCAATCTCCAGAACATCCCGGTGCGGACGGAAATCGGCCGCCGAATCAGGAAAGCCTTTATTCCCCGCGATGAAAATCATCGCCTGATGGTGGCCGATTATTCACAGATAGAGTTGCGTATTCTGGCCCATTTTTCCGAGGATAAAAAGCTGATAGAGGCCTTTAAAAACCGGGAAGATATTCATGCCCGCACGGCGGCCGAAGTGTTTAGTGTCGCGCTGGATAAAATTACGCCGGAGATGCGTCGGGCCGCCAAAACGGCCAATTTCGCAGTCATTTACGGAGTCAGCGCCTATGGCCTGTCGATGCAGACGGAGCTGGATATTACCCAGTCGAAGGAATTTATCGAGACCTATTTTTCGCGCTATCCCGGGATCAAGAAATATATGGATGAGACTATTGAAAGGGCCCGCCGTGATGGCTTTGTAACGACCTTGTTTAACCGGATTCGTTATTTACCTGAGATAAATGCCAAAAATTTCCAGGTTCGGCAATTCGCCGAGCGAACGGCCATAAATACGCCGATTCAGGGGACGGCCGCGGATATGATCAAGGTGGCTATGATTCGGATTCATAATAAACTGGCCAAAATGAAATCGAGGATGATTCTTCAGGTTCACGATGAATTAATTTTCGATGCGCCCGTTGATGAAATAGATGAACTCAAGGAAATTGTCCGCCGTGGTATGGAACAGGCCGTCGAATTGAAAGTGCCGGTGGTGGCGGATATAGGGGTGGGTCAAAACTGGCTCGAGGCCAAGTAATTCCATGCTGATCGGTATCACAGGTCAAATCGGTTCCGGGAAATCAACCGTGGCCTCGTTGTTCAAAAAGCACGGGGCGTTTATTATCTCGGCTGATCGCATTGGCAAAGATGTGGTCGAGAAAAGCCCAGCTCTTAAAAAAAAGCTGGCCGTCATATTCGGCCGGGAAATCCTCACTCCCGGAGGTCGTCTCAGGCGGCGTCGGCTGGGAGATCTGGTCTTTTCATCAAAAAAGAGCAGGGATCGTTTGAACGCCCTGATCCACCCCCATCTTTTAAGGCAGATGGACTTGGAAACCAAACAGGCTTTGCAAAAATTTGAGATGGTTGTCATCGATGCCGCCCTTTTACTGGACTGGAACTGGGATCGGCGATTGGATGTCACCATTTTGGTCAATGCACCCAGGGCAGTCAAAATAAAGCGTCTGATGGATAAAGGGTTTACTCTCAAAGAGGCTCGCCAGCGGCTGAATGCCCAAATACCTTATCGTGCTGTGCGCGCCCGGGCCGATCTGGTTATCGTGAACAGCAGCTCCTTGAGTGACCTTGAAAGTAAAGTACTCCGTATTATCCGCAAGTTATCCTGAAAAAGATTGACTTTATCTGTTGCCGCCTCTAATTTTCAATCCTGACATAAAACCGTGTGATATAATAATCGCGGAGGATCCATGCCCCTGATCAATTCGAAATCCGGCAAAACCATTAGAAAATATACTCAAGACGAACTCAAAACCATGGCTAATTATATGCGCGGTCTGGATATGCTATCACTCTGTTCGGCCGGTTCCGGTCATTCTGGGGGGACGCTTTCGATGATGGACGTCCTGGCAGTGTTGTATCTCAGGACGGCGCGGCATGATCCGTCCAATCCCGGCTGGACGGATCGGGATAGGATAATCTGGTCAGCCGGGCACAAGGCACCGGCGCTATATATCGCGCTGGCGGTTTCGGGGTATTTCCCGGAAAATGAACTGGCAAAACTACGGATGTTGCATTCTCCCTTCCAGGGACATCCGCATCATAAAGAACTTCCGGGGGTCGAGATTTCATCCGGTTCACTGGGACAGGGTTTATCGGTCGGAGTGGGGGTGGCACTGGCGGCCCGTCTTGACGGCCGCGATTACCGGGTTTTTACGATTACTTCGGATGGAGAACATCAGGAAGGCTCAATCTGGGAGGCTGTTATGGAAGCCGGTAATTTCGGGCTGAGTAATCTGGTGAATATTCTCGATAAAAACCGGCTGCAAATAGACGGATATACCCGCAATGTTCAGTGTATCGATCCCATAGCCGATAAATATCGCGCCTTCAAATGGGATGTGCTGGAAGTTGATGGTCATGATATTCCGGCCCTGATTGTTACGCTCGATCAGGCGCGATCATCAAAGACCCGGCCGACTCTCGTTGTTGCCCACACGGTAAAAGGGAAGGGAGTAAGTTTCATGGAAGATGCGGTCGGCTGGCACGGCAGACCGCCTGATCGGGAACAGATGAAACAGGCGCTGGCCGAACTTGGCCTTGATAAACAGTTCGACCAGGATACCTTTTTCCGGATAGGGAAGACGCATCTGGAAAGGGTGGAAAAAGACCTGGGGGAGAAACTCCCTCGATTCTCAAAGAATTACTGGTGGAATGAACAAACCAATATGCGGGTAGAAATGGATCCGACCCGGAAGGGATTCGGGCGGGCCCTGGATAAATACGGGGACGATGAACGAATTGTCTGTATCGGGGCCGATATATCAGATTCAATTGCCATCTCGGATTTTTATAAAAACCACCCGGAACGGCGAAAACGCTGGATATCAGTCGGAGTGGCCGAACAGAGTGGTACCACCGTTGCGGCGGGATTGGCCAAAGAGGGCAAAATTCCGGTTTTTGGCACCTACGGAGTGTTTTCCTCGGCCAGGAATCTCGATCAGATTCGGGTTTCGGTTTGTTATGGCGATTACAACGTTCTGATTGTCGGGGCGCATGGCGGTATTTCAGTCGGCCCCGACGGAGCGACCCATCAGGAACTGGAGTCTTTTTTCGCCATGGGTGGAATGCCCAACATGAGGCTGGGGGTGCCGATCGATTCTGTGGAAACGGAAAAGATGACCAGATGCATGCTGTTTGATATTACCGGGCCGAAATATCTCCGATTTGCACGGGAGGCGACACCAATTGTCAGCGATGAAAAAACTCCTTTTGAATTCGGGATCGCCAATATTTATCGTTACCGAGGCGAGAAGGATATGTTTCTGGATGCTTTTGATATTTGTCTATCCATGGATTATAAGAATGAAAATGAAGACCTGGCGATTGTTTCCTGCGGTCCGGAGTGCGCCGAGGTCATGAGGGCGGCCTGGATTTTGAAAGAAGAATATGATCTTGAGACCCGCATAATCAATATGCATACTCTTAAACCCCTTGATAAAAAAGCGGTCATCCGGGCCTCTGTGGAAACCGGTGCGATCCTGACGGCCGAGGAGCATCAGGTCGGAGGGCTGGGAAATCTTATCGCGGCGGCTCTGATGCAGAATCGTCCTGTCTCCGGGGATCGGGTACCATTCGATATGATCGGAATTCCCGATCGTTTCGGGGAGTCCGGTCAACCCTGGCAGTTAATCAAGGAATTCGAGCTGGCGGCGGAATTTATTGCCATGCGGGCCCTGCGGCTGTTGGGGGAAATCGAATAAAAATCCGCTTATTTCTTAAAATATAAATTTTAATTATATCAGCCGGGGGGAGTAATATTCAACGGCATATATAAATCGATGAAAATATTTATTCGTACTGACATCCCCGTAAATGGGCGAAAATAAGGTAAAAATCCTTTCAAGGGACTATAAATGCTTAATTTTTTTGATTCGAAGCCGATTTTAATAATGAGGATGTGCGAAATTACTGCAAAAAAGCGGAAGAAACCGGTGGTTTTTTTTGTTGACAAGAAACTGGCATAAATCTAATATGAATCAGCCGTAAACATATATGGATATTACCCTTTTCAACAGGCGGCTGGTGAGTTATGGCCGAGAATGTGGACAATAGGCTCCTTGATAGTTTATTTTTGATCATATACAGCTAAACTTTTGGGATCAGTTAACACAAGGAGGTGAGAGGAAGAGGGAAATTTTCTTTTCATTATTCCCCGGAAAATTCTAATTTAAACTTAAGGAGGTTATAGAATTGGTTAAAAAAATCATTTCTATGGCGATCGTGCTTGGTCTGGCACTAATATTGATATTGCCGCAGGACCTTCTCGCAGGCACCACCGGTAAAATATCCGGTAAGATTATCAATGAGGAAACCGGTGAAGTCTTACCGGGTGTGGCGGTATCTATCGTCGGGACCAAGATGGGAGCGTTGACCGATGAAAACGGTGAATTTTATATCATCAACGTTCCGCCGGGAAATTACACTCTCAAGGCGGAACTTATCGGTTATGCTCCGGTCGAAGTGACCAACGTCGATGTTTCGGTTGACCTGACATCGTATATTGATTATTCCCTTTCCAGGAAAGCTCTGGAATTGGGGAAAACAATTGTGGTGACAGCCGAACGTCCACTGGTTATTAAAGACAAAACGGCATCCCTCAAGGTTGTCGAAGCCGAGGAAATTCAGAATCTGCCGACCCGCGGTTACGAAGATATCGTGGGGCTACAGGCGGGTGTCGTGCGTTTCCGTGATAACGCCAATACGCGGCAACGGGGCGGCCATCAGACCGCGGCCAATTCAATGCAATTGAATATCCGCGGCGGTCGTTCTTCGGAAGTTGCTTACTATGTCGACGGCTTCTCGCAGCAGGATCCGCTTTCCGGTGTTTCGACGACCAACATTAACAACAACGCTCTGGCTGAGGTCGAGATTTCGACCGGCGGTTTCCCGGCCGAGTATGGCTGGGCGGCTTCCGGCGTTATCAATGCCACGACCAAGGAAGGAACGGCGGAATTTGCCGGATCGGTCGAGGCTATTACCGATAATGTCCTATCGGACAATTATGATTACAATAACTATTCGGTCGATATCGGCGGCCCGATTCCGTTTCTCGAGGAAGCCATGTCCGGTTCGTCGTTCTTCCTGTCCGGCGAACGACGCTGGCAGGGTGACCGTCAACCTTCCTCCATTATTGATGATCCGCTTCCCCACAACAGCCTTGGGGGCTGGAGTGGCCAAGGGAAGCTGTCTCTTAAGTTCAACGACAACATGAATCTTAAAATCGGCGGAATGTATTCGTTCGATAATTGGAAAGAATATCGTCACAATTACTATTTCGATATCGAACATTCTCCGAAGTACGAAGATGAAAACTATTCCATGTATGCCAAGTGGACGCATACTCTCAACCCGGAGACATTCTATTCGACATCTGTCAGCTATTTTGTAACGAAGCGTATCCGTGGAGATGGTGTTCATTTCGACGATCTGGAAATGTACAAGAGACCCAACGGACAGCCATCGTTCGACGCCACCGGTCTTTTCTACAGCTGGGATGATATCAACGGCGAAACCGAGACGATTTTCGATTATGTCATCGATACCACCCTGATTGATTCAATTGAGACTGAACCGGATGAGTGGGAGTATATTTACGATTATGATACTACTACTGACCGGATGTATATTCTGGCCGGGGATGAAGGGCATGTCTGGGATGACCTGTACAAGAGGAAATCCAGTTATATCGGAATCGACGCCGATATAACCAGTCAGATTACACCCAACCACCTGATGAAACTCGGTCTCGATTTCCAGAGACATACTTTGCGGTATTACCGCCACCTTTTCCCGACCAATCCGACTTCACAGGATATTGACCGCTATGGTTATGATGAATACGGGAATGAAACGGATGATCTGGATTGGAGAAATGAAGCTAAACACCCGATTACCCTGGCATTCTACGGTCAGGATAAATTCGAGTGGCAGGATCTGGTGGTTAATGCCGGTTTACGCTGGGATTATTTCGACAGCAAGGCTCTACGGGTAAAGAACCTGCAATATCCGTTCGACCCCGAGGGCGGGACCAATATTGTCCTTGATCGAACCGATCTGGAAGACAGTAAGGCCGAGACTCGACTTTCGCCGCGTCTGGGAGTTGCTTTCCCGATATCCGACAAGACCGTATTTCATGTCAGCTATGGCCTGTTTTTCCAGCGTCCCGATCTGCAGAACCTGTATGTCGGGTACGATTACTATGAGTACAAGGTCAATTCCGGCGGATATTTCTATCCCTTCGGGAATCCCAATCTGGAGCCTGAAAAAACAACGGCCTACGAATTCGGAATCGACCACCAGCTCGGCGATAATACGGCTTTCCAGGTTACGGCTTTTTACAAGGATGTCCAGAACCTGACCCAGGTGGCCACTTTCCCGGCTCAGCCAAAAGCCTATTCGATCTATTTCAATCAGGATTTCGGAACCATCAAGGGAATGGATTTCTCCTTGAAAATGCGCCGGATGCACAATATTTCTCTTGATCTGGCCTATACGCTCTCCTGGGCCAATGGAACCGGTTCTTTTGCCGGCACCCAGCAGAATATTGCCTGGGTATCATCGGAGGTTCCGGTACAGACGGCTCCGCTGGTATTTGATATGCGGCACAAGTTTACCGGTATTGTCGATATAAGAACCGGACGGGGTGAAGGCCCAATGCTTGGAAACATCTATCCTCTGGAAAACGCCGGCGTGAACTTCGTTTTCGATCTTTCCTCCGGAACGCCTTATTCGCCGGTTCGACTTGACGCCGACCCGATTACTCTTTATTCGGTGTCATACACTCCGGCGGCCCCGGTAAATTCCAGGTACTCCGATTGGAAATTCCGGATCGATATGAAAGCCAGCAAAACCTTCCACATCGGTCGAGCTAATCTCGATGTTTATGTCTGGGTATTGAACCTTCTCGATGGGGATAATGTCCTGGCAGTGTATGAATCGTCGGGAAGTGCCGAGTCGACTTATTGGTTGACGACCGAATCCGGGGAAAACTGGATGGATACGTATAATACGGCTTCTGATGCTTCCGGATTGACTGGTTACGAAAAATACGTATTGAAAGAGAAGGATCCGGGTAACTACGATATACCGCGACAGGTTCGCTTTGGAATCAGGATGAGCTTTTAGCCAGGGAGGTAATGAAGGATGAAAATAAAACACATTATATTTACTTTGGCGGTGTTGATTTCCCTGTCTTCGCTGGCCGTGGCATTGCCTCCGGGAATGACTGCGAAACCGGCCGGGCCCGGTTCCGCGATGGGAGTCGACACTCGAACCATGATAGACGTCAACAACCTGCAGATGTTTGTCACCAACCAGGGCGGGTATGCCGAGGACTGGTCCTTGTTGCTGGAAACAGCCAAGAATGACGGTCTGTATTTTCCTGCCGGAACCGATAAGACCGTCCTTTTCTCGGCCGGCATCTGGGTCGGTGGTCTGGTTGATGGGGATATTCGTCTGGCGGTTGGTGCCTTTGATACGCCCGAATATATCCAGGGACCAATGGATATAACTGGTCATGCTCAGGCCGACCAGACGAGGTATAAAGTTTACAAAATAAACGGTGACAGTTCGGTCTGGTTAAATCCGAATAAAACCGGATTGAATACCAATGATGGTATTCCCTATACCCGTCTGGATTCGACTCTGCATTTCAATGATTATACGGAATGGCAGGATCCGGACGTGATAGCCGATGGGGCGCCGATTGATACATTAACCGATCTTCCACTTCTGATCGGCGATCAGATGCTCTGGACTGTCTTCAACGACGATGCCGTTAATGATGGCGGTCTCCATATGTATAATGCCTATGGCGGGGGGACCGAACCGCTCGGTGTGGAATTACAGGCTTCATTTTTCGGCTTCGATTTGCCGGGCGCCCTGGGGAATACCATTTTTGCTAAATGGATTATTATCAATAAGGGCGACAATTTGATCGAGTCGACTTTTGTTTCTCTGTGGGCGGATCCCGATCTGGGTGGTGCCTCGGATGACTTTGTTGGTTGCGACACGACTCTTTCGCTCGGTTATTGTTATAATGCCACTAATAATGACAATGCATATGGTGCCACTCCGCCGGCAGTCGGATTCGACTTTTTACAGGGTCCGCTGGTTCCTTCGGTGGGTGACACAGCTATCCTGAATGACAGCACTGTTTATCCGGACATGAAGATTCTGGGGATGAGTTCTTTTAATAAGTATATTAATGGAACCGACCCGGATATTCCGCAACAGTCATATGATTACATGAAGGGACTTGATGCTGTCGAAACAGGTGGACCCTATATCGATCCGGAAACCGGCGATACTACCACGTATTTCGGGGCCGGAGATCCGGTAGCCGGAACAGGCTGGGTTGATTCCAACCCGGCCGATCGGCGATTTATGCTCAGCACCGGTCCGTTCACTTTCAATCCGGGCGATACCCAGGTGGTTGTGGCCGCGATTCTGGTCGGTCAGGGTAAGGATAGAATATCCTCTGTGGCGGCTTTGAAGTTCTATGATATCCTGGCTCAGTATGCCTATGATGTTAATTTCAATATTCCACAACCTCCTTCGCGGCCGATTGTGACGGCCCAGGCCTATAATCGCGAAGTAACACTGACCTGGACCAACCGTTCAGAGGTTGAATATGACGAGCCGACTCATGAATTCGAGGGTTATGTGGTGTACCAGGGCGAAACAAGTGTCGGTCCCTGGACGGTAATTAAAACTTTCGATATCAAGAATGGGTATGGGATGCTTAAGGATTTCGTCCTTAATGCAGACCTTGGCGACGTCATTTACCAGCCGGTGGTTTATGGCCTTGATGAGGGTAAAGGGTACGGTCTTGAAATCACCGAGGACTTTATCAATGGCGGGAGATTGCATAACGGCAAAACATATTATTATGCCGTAACCGCATACTCATATGACTATACCGACTGGCAGGATTATGAGAGCGACCCGGCCAAGCCCGATGATGAGTTTATCATTCCTAAGGGGCTTTGGTTCCTTGAGAATCGTATCCAGGCTATCGAAATTACACCGCAGGATGATAATCCCGGCTCCGACTGGGGTTCGGCCCTGGCACCGGTAGTCCAGGAACGGTATGATTCTCTTCTATCTCCTTCAAGCGATGTTATTCAACCGATTATTATCGATCCCAATAAAGTGAACGGCCATACCTACCAGGTACGGTTCCGTCCTCTTTATGATGATACTCTGGTAGATACCACCATGATTCCCTGGGATACCACCATTGTACCTTATGATACTCTTGGTTATCAGGACGGGGAATGGGTTCGGATTTACCAGTTCTGGGAATTGTGGGATCTCACCACCGATAACAGATTGCTTAAACGGCAGTTCAATAAATCGGGCGATGAAAACTACGAGATTTTCGACGGTATCCAGTTCAAGGTGATTGGTGCCCATGAACCCGGCTTCCAGGGTGTCTATTACGATAATGATAATACGGCTCATAGCAAGGCTCTTTCCGGTGTCAACTGGGGTGGGGCATTCTTCGATGGCGGTTGCGATTTCGGATATTATTTCTGGGGTGGCTATCTTGATCCTGAAACCATGATAGATTCATTTACCACGGTAGAGGTAAGGTTTACCGATGATATCCCGATAACTCGCGATCCTTCGGGGCAGAGAGCCTATAATTACTGCCGCGGTTGTGATCCCAATTATGGTTACCAGGGTTATTTCCAGGTACCGTTTATTGCCTGGGATGTTATCAATGACTATCAGGTTAATGCGGCCTTTGTCGAAATGGCCGGTTCTAGTGTTTATGATTCCACCTGGGATCCAAGCTTTGAGGATAATGGCAGTCGTGAATACCTGTTCCCGCTTAAATCCGCCTATGACGGAGACAACGAGTCCGACGCCGGAACCGGTGATATCGATTATACCACCGAAGATTTCTATGACGGCTCCAACTTTGATTTCCTTTATGGGGCCTGGATCCAGTTGAGTGCCGCTTCATCCGTGATCGACAGCGGCGATGTTCTCAGATTCCAGTGGGCCAATCCGGCTGACGCCAATGATATTTATACCATATCGACAACTGAGGCTGTGACGGGTAATGTGGCACTGGGGAAATCGGCCATGGATAATGTCAGGGTGGTCCCGAATCCGTACTATGCCTATTCAGCCTATGAACGCGATCAATTCGATCGTCAGGTGCGATTCCTGGGCGTGCCCGAGGATTTCACTATCCGGATTTTTAATCTGGCTGGCGATAAGGTGCGGACAATGGAATCCGATGACCTGCAAATCAAACAACCGGGTCAGAGCTGGGCGATATGGGATCTGGCCACCGATCAGGGTCTTCCTGTAGCGGCGGGAATATACATCTGGTATCTGGAAGCTCCCGGAATCGGGAGTACCTATGGCAAGATGGCGGTATTCCCTGAAGTCGAACAGCTTAATACTTATTAACAGGAGGCAGGAGCAGATAATATGAATAGTAAAACAATTATCATTTGTGTTATAATTGTCCTGACCTTCGCCGCAGTAAGTATGGCTGGGTCAGACAGGAAAATCGGTACGGCCGGGGCACAGGAGCTCCGCATCCCGATCGGTTCCCGTGGAACCGCTCTCGGTGGTGCAATAGGAGCCGATGTGGTCGGGGCCGAGGCGATTTTTTATAATCCGGCCGGCGTGGCTCTGATTGACGGAACAGAAGCGATGTTCTGCAATCTGCAGTATTTCGCCGACATGGATCTCAACTTTTTCGGCGTAACCAAAGCCTTTGAGGATTTCGGTTCGATCGGCGTTTCCGCCAAGGTGCTTTCAATCGGCGATATCGTCAAAACTACCGAAACCGCCTCAACGGTCGATGGAACCGGGGATGTTTACAGCCCGGCCCTTTCGGTAATCGGGTTGACTTATTCCCGGATTCTGACCGATCGAGTTACCTTCGGGGTCACCGGTATGTATATCAACGAATCGATCGATCTGGTTTCGGCCAGCGGTTTGGCCTTCGATTTCGGTATCAATTATGATACCAAATGGCGGGGGCTGAGCCTGGGTATTGTCCTTAAGAATATCGGTCCCGGGATGACATTCGAGGGTGCCGGCTTTGACAGGGATGTCCCCGCACCGGGCCAGAATTCGGTTGTTTCGCCGAATAAGACTTTCCGCGCGCAATCGGTTCAATTTGAACTTCCGTCGTATATCCAGCTCAGCGGAGCGATGGATTTCCTCAATGTCGAGCAAAGTCGCGCGACTTTTTACGGAACATTCGAATCGAACAGCTTCTCCAAGGACCTCTATCGTCTTGGAGCCGAATACGCCTTCGATGAGAAATATTTCCTCCGGGCCGGTTATACGGTCGACCAGGATCAGGAAGATTATCTCTATGGAATGGCTTTCGGCGCCGGGGTAGTGTTGAAACTCGGAGAGACCAATGTAACATTCGAATACTCCTGGAATGAAACGGAATTTTTCGACAACAACCAGTATTTCACCGGTAAGATCAATTTCTAACTCCCTTTGTGTTAACAACGGCCGGGCGGTTTTTTTGAACCGTCCGGCTTTTTTTTATTGTTTCATGTTGCGGCAGTGTACATAATTTAATGGTATGAAGTACGGTATCGTTATCAGGAGTATTACCGATTTAAGAGCCGAACCGCGATTCCAATCGGAAAGAAAAAGCCAGTTGTTATACAATGAATCGTTGGAAATCGGCCGTATAAGAGATGGCTATGCCAGGGTTTATCAGCGCGACGGTTACAATGGCTGGGTCGATGAAAAGGCGCTGATGATCCTTGATCGCCGAATATTTAATCGTTTTGAACGGGAGTTGACCCACCGGGTGGTTTCGCTGACGGCGAATTTGAAACCCCTAAAGAATAATATGCCTGCTCAGCCACCATTTTTATTTTACGGGACTCGTTTAAGGGTTGAAAGCGTGGCAAAAGGCCACGCCCAGACCAAATTACTCGGTAATAACGTATCCCGATTAGTAAAATCGTACCTGACTTCCTTATCTGTAAAACCGGATGGCTCTTCGATGCCGTCATTCATAATCAGGGAAGCCCGCAAATTTATCGGGACGCCCTACCTCTGGGGCGGGATCAGTCCTTACGGTATAGACTGCTCCGGCCTGGTGCAGACATTATTCAAAGCCGCCGGGTTGGCGTTACCCCGCGACAGCCGGGATCAACGCCGGATGGGAGTAAAAGTCGCCCGGGATCATATCCGGCCGGGGGACTTGCTTTTTTTTGAAGGACATGTGGCCATAGCTCTGGATAAATATCGGATAATCCATGCCTCGCTCGGTGAAGGAGGGGTCGCTGAAAATTCGCTCAAACCGGGTGATGTCGATTTCCGCGAAGATTTATTTCGGACCTATATTGTGGCGAGGAGGTTGAGAATATAGATACCTCCGTTTTTTCACTGGAACTTGCCCTCAAGCGTCCATTCCGAATAGCGACCGGGATGGCCGATATTAAAAGGAATCATTTTATTTGTCTTGATGGTCAGTATTATGGCGAGGCGGCCGGTTCGGTGGCCTATGGTCCCGATTCTTCGATTATTAAAGGCGATCTGGAGAGCGGATGCGAATTTCTTCGAAGCAGGGATGCCATTACTTTTCCGATACTTGAAGAACTTGAAGTGATGTCTTTAAATTCGGTTTCCAGGGCGGCTTTGATAGCCGCGGCTGTACACACCCTGTCGGCCCGGAACAGACGCTTTCCATGGGAGATTTTTGATCTTGAGCCGCCTCGGATGATATCCACGTCTTTCACTGTCAGCCTCGATGATCCTGAGAATATGGTACGCGAGATTGCCGCTTCGCCCTACCCGATTATTAAAATAAAGCTGGGAAACGAGAATGATGAAAATCTTTTAAAGGCATTGGACATAATAAGCGGCAAAAGATTTCGTATTGATGTCAATGAGGCCTGGACAGCGGAGAAGACGGAACGGATGATGCATTACCTGAACAGGCTCGAGGTCGATATTGTCGAGCAGCCGACCGGACCGGAATCAATCCGGGAATGGAAATATCTTCGGAAACGATCTTCGGTGAAATTCATAATGGATGAGGGGCTAAATCGGCTGGAAGATTACGAGAAATATTGTGATTTTATTGATGGCGTGAATATCAAGATGGCCAAATCCGGGGGGATTCTGGAAGCGATCAGGATTGCCCGCCGGGCTAAAAAAGATAAACTGGCGGTTATGTTCGGATGTATGGTTGAGTCTCAGGTTGGGATCGCTCCGGCATTATATTGTGGGTCGCTGGGAGATTATTTTGACTTCGATGGGCCATTGCTTCTGGCCGATGATATGGCCACCGGAATCAAATTTAATGTTGAAAAAGTTTCGGTCGATGAAGATATTATCGGGGGACCCCGGTTAAAAGATAAGTACAGGAAAGATGATTAGAATATTCAGGCTACCAGTTATTTTTGCAATACTGCTGATTTCGGCTGTCGTGGTATCGGCACAACCCATTATAAAGGTGATTTACCCCAAAAAGGGAAGTCCCATCGGGGCGGTGGATTCAACTTTTATCCTGGGATCGGTGACACCCGGATCGACGCTCGAAATTAACGGAGTCAATATCAATGTACACAGGGATGGCGGTTTTATAGCCTTCCTTCCCCTTAACCCGGGACCATTCGATTTTGAATTGGAAGCGGTAAATGGTTATGATACAACTTTTCTTGGCTGGCCGGTGTTAGTTCCCCAACCCATGAAATCACTGCCCTACGATAGCCTGGTTATAATCGATAAAACCAGAACCAGCGGAAACATGATTCTTGGAAGGGGAGATCAACTTCGAGTCGAAATACAGGCTACCCCCGGGTGTTTCGCCTATTTTTCGATTCCGGGGTATATCGAATCGGTTCCGATGGCCGAAGGGCCACCGCGGATTCAACCATTCTGGGGTGAAGCTGTTTTCGGATCGGGAGCAGTCCCGGAATCATTAAAAATAAAAGGGTATTACAGCGGGTACCTCGATATCGATGACAAATGCCTGGTCGATTCCAGCCGAGTGATTTATCATCTCCGGGCTCCGAGTTTTCTGGAAATGTGGGGCAGGACCATGTCGCGCTCGCTTGAGGATCTCGATTTTGGCTCACTGGAATTGCTTAAATTCAAAAATGATCGGACAATCGACAGTTCGCGATTTTTTGTCATTATCAATCCCGACAATTATCCATGTTTGGTAGAATTCACCGATTCGGTCCAAATTATGCGGATCGGACCGCGTCAGGGATATCTGGCAATATTTCAGCCAAAAGGGGTTAAAGCTATGGCTGTCGGGCGGGAAGGGGATTGGGTGAAATTGAAACTATCGGAAACGCAATTCGGATGGGTTAATATCAATTCTATTAAATTTCTAAAAAAAGGTCTGCCGTCTCCGAAATCCCTCCTGAAATCAATCCGGGCTTTTGCAGGTAAAGATTGCCTGACCGTGGAGATGCCCCTTTCGGAGAGGCATCCCTTTCGGGTCGAGGAAACGGACGATCATCATTTGGTTATCAGTCTTTATGGCGTTGCCTCGGATACTGATTGGATCAGGTATGATTTCAGAGATAAAGACCTTGAGCTGGTGACCTGGAGCCAGGAGGAGCCGGGATTATATAACCTGAAGTTCGCCTTCAGAAAGGCGGTATGGGGTTATGATATTTATTATGATGGAAACACATTAAAGTTAAATATTAATAAACCGCCACAAGATATTGATAGATTGAAGGATAAAATAATTGTAATTGACCCAGGTCATTCCCTTGATCCGGGTGCTATAGGACCCACAGGATTGACAGAAGCTACGGCCAATTTGAATATTGCCCTGGCTTTAAAGAAGGAACTGGTCAAACGGGGAGCCCGGGTAGTGATGACCAGGGAAGATATGTCCGATTTGCCCCTGTCCATGCGGCCGGAAATCGCGGTGGCATATGATGCCGACCTGTTTATTTCAATTCACAATAATGCGCTTCCTGACGGGGTGAATCCACTGGTAAATCACGGCGTTTCGACATACTATTATCATCCCCATTCAATAGGCCTGGCCAGGTGTATTCAAAAGGAATTGATCAGAGAATCCAAACTCGAGGATTACGGGCTATATCACGGCAATCTGGCAGTCAACAGGCCGACGCAGTATCCGGCAGTATTGGTTGAATGCGCCTTTATAATTTTGCCGGAGCATGAGGCCATGCTTCGATCAACCAAATTTCAAAATCGACTAGCCCGGGCTATCAGAAAAGGAATAGAAAAATTTCTGGAGGAATACGACCATGACTGATCAGGCTCAAAACGGTGGCCAGGGAAAACTCCTCTGGCTGATTTACACCTCGTTACTTCTATCAGGGATTATTCTACTCGCGGATGCGCTGAATATAAATTTTCTAGCCAGGCTTTCAATGCGTTTGGGGCTGGGTCTGGTATTTTCAGCTATGGCCCTGATTATCGGCAAGAATAAGCCATCGGGAATAATAGCCACCGCCATAATATGGGTCGCCATCCTGATAACTGTCTTCAGTTGAAACAGGCGCGCATCATATGGTATGATGGCTCCTTTCGGTGGCTGGCATCCTTGATTTTAAGAAGTCCCGCAGACATCCAAGATATTTACATGCCGCGATAAAATTCGCAACCACCCCTTTATAAATGCAGTATATTATAATATTTAATTGCCGGATTATATAATGGCTGACGTATTGAGAAAGAAACCGGTCGATCATACTGAAGGTTCCATTATTCAATCCATTTTTAAAATGGGGATTCCTTCCATGATCGGTTTTCTGGCCAATCATATATATTATATGGTCGATATGTGGTGGCTGGCACACCTTCCCGAACGGGAAACGGCCGTTGCCGCGGTAACCATTTATTCCAATATTTCCTGGGTTTTCTTTTCGTTCAATGGTCTGGTCGGACCCGGCTCGGTGGCGATTATTTCACGACGGTATGGAGAGAAAAATTATGATGCCACCGAAACGGCTATCAAGGAGACTTTTATTCTCAAATGGTGCACCGGAATGCTCCTGGGATTGATCGGATTTTTCCTGACCGATCAACTGGTATACTGGGGCGGCGCCAGGGGAGAAACCATCGCCCTAAGTGCCGAATACGGCAAGATAATATTTTTGGGGATGGGATTTTCTCTCAGCGTTTATTCCGTTTACACGGCCCTCAGGAGTGTTGCCAATCCCAATATGGCGATGGGTCTGATGATTGGCTCTACGCTATTAAACCTGGTTCTCGATCCGCTTTTTATTTATGGATACTGGATTTTCCCGGAACTGGGAGTGACCGGGGCCGCGGTGGCATCGGTCACGTCATACACCATCACCTTCCTGGTCGGTGTCGGGTTGTTCTATTCCAGGGCTACCAATGTCCGGCTCAGTCTGAAGGGCAAGATTCCGATGTCGATTAAGACCATGATAAAGATTGTCAGGATCGGTGTCCCGCACTGGATCGGGGAACTGTCTTATTCCGGGGCCAGGTTATTGGTGATGCCCATGATTGCGGTATTCGGCAATTCGGTTATAGCCGCATATGGAGTCGGGATGCAGATTTCGGCAATCGGGATTTCGGTGCTGGTCGGAATCGGTCTTGGTCTGGCCTCGCTGATCGGACATAATCTGGGTGCCGGCAAGAAAGAGCGGGCCCTGAAAACGGCCAATCAGGCTCTGCTTATGTCAGTCGGAATTATGATCCTGATGGGGTTGGCTGTTTTTATTTTTGCGCCTCTAATCCTGTCACTGTACTTTCATGACCCCGAAACCATCGGGCACGGTGTTCATTTGCTTCGTATTCTCTCCATCAGTTTCCCGTTTATCGGGGTCTTTATCATGCTGGAGCAAATCTATTCCGGGGTGGGCATGAATACCCCCGCCATGATTATCAACGCTGGTAATGCCTGGTTGATACAAATCCCGACCATTTATATTCTGACTCAGGTTTTCAATTTCGATCAGAACGCTGTTTGGTGGTCCATAAGTGCCGCCGCCCTGATTTCCGTATCCGCATTTTATTGGTATTATCGCCGCGGGCAATGGCTTAATGTCAAGGTTTGACCTGATTGTCGCGCCGGACTTAACGCGGTTGTTTTTTTGAATCGTTTATTCTATATTTTTATCCAATGAATGAAAAGGAACTTGTAAAACTGGCCCGGGGCGGCGATTTCGATGCTTTCAACCGCCTTATCATGGACCAGCAGGATAAAATATACCGGTTGGCAATCAAAGTTACCGGCAACCGGGAAGATGCGGAAGATATTGTGCAGGAAACTTTCATTAAGGCGGTGGATAAAATAGACCGGTTTCGAATGGAATCATCATTCGGAACCTGGCTTTATGCCATTGCCTTAAACTCGATTCGAGCTCATATGGGCAGTCGAAGGCAACATACTTTAAAACCTTTGGAGGATTATTTGCCGGGTTCTCATCAGAATGGAAGTGAGGCTTTGTTTGATTGGGGCGATCCGCACAAGATTCTGGAAGAAAAACAATTGCAGGCCATAATAGAGGATGCCCTGGCCGATATGCCTTATAAGTACAGCATGCCCTTTATTCTTCGCTATATGGAAGATATGCCAATCAAAGAGGTGGCCCGGATGAGCGGGCTTTCGTTGCCGGCCGCAAAATCTCGAATTCTCAGGGCCCGGCTGGCTCTTAGAGATAAAATAACCCGGATCCTCAAGGAGAGGAAAGTTGAAAAGCTGTAAGAAGCATATCCAGCATATATGCGACTATATTGACGGCGAGATCGATGAGTCGCTCTGTTTTGAGCTGGAACAACATCTCAAAGAATGCAAAGACTGCCGGATTATGGTCGATACCCTGCGTCAAACCGTAATTCTATGCCGGGAAGGCCGGAAAAAGCCTCTTCCCAGGGAGCTTGAAGAGCGGCTATCCGATGCCATTCGGCAACGCTGGGAAAAGAAATTCAAGAAAAAAAGATAGCTTTTAGGCTATCTCAAATCCACCGCGCAGTCGGTATTTCTCCAAACCCAATTTATTATTTTATATATTAAAAAATATTCCACCAGGGCCGGAATACTTGGTTGCCGACCCCGGTCGTATTATAATCCATTTAAATACAACACCTTATAAAACAAAACAAAATTTGTATAAATTTTGAATCGTTTCCTTTGAAATCCTATCTAATGGACTAAATGCCAAAAATCGGAAAGGATTTGAAAGTGAGAAAAATTTTTACGGAATTTTCAATTAACAACCCGTGGGTCGTTATTTTCGGGGTTTTGATTATCACCGTATTCTTTGCGGCTCAACTGCCCAATATTAAAATCGACACCGATCCGGAAAATATGCTTGAAGCGCACGAGCCGGCGCGGGTTTTCGATCATCAGGTCAAAGAGGAATTCGCCATTCATGATTTCATAGCGGTCGGTGTTGTTGATGAGAAGGGTGCCTTTAACAAACAGATCCTGACCAATGTGTACCATATTATGCAGGAGGTCGCCAATATCGACGGAGTCATTGCCGACGATATTCTGGCTCCTTCATTTGTCGATGATATCATTCAGAGAGACGGGATTATGACTGTCAGGCCGCTCCTGGAAAAAGAACCGGAAAGTGATGCCCAGGCGCAATTCATTTTAAGCCGGATTAAGGATAATCCGATTTTGCGCGGTAAACTGGCCTCGGATGACGGTGAAGCGATTGCCATGTTCGTGCCTATCGAGGCCAAGAATATGTCGCATCGTATCGCCGGGGAAATTCAAACCATTATAGATAAATATTCCACCGGGGAGAAATATTTCATTGCCGGTTTACCGTTAGCCGAGGACAGTTTCGGGGCTGAGATGTTCCGGCAGATGGCGGTCAGCGCCCCGCTGGCCGGTTTAATCATATTCCTGCTGATGCTGGCTTTCTTTAAAAATTTCAAGATTGTCCTGGCTCCGATGATTGTGGCGGTGTCTTCGGTCATCTGGGCTATGGGGCTTTTGATTATGACCGGCAACACGGTTCATATAATGAGTTCCATGATCCCGATCTTTCTGATTCCCATTGCCGTTCTCAGCTCCATTCATATCATTTCGGAATTTCATGACCGGTACCAGAAATACAAACACAAAAAGACGACTATCCGCAACACTATTGAAGAGCTTTTTATCCCTATTCTTTTTACTACGGCGACGACCATTGTGGGATTCCTGTCACTGGCTATGACACCAATACCGCCGGTCCGGGTTTTCGGTATATTCGTAGCCTTCGGAATCGCCGTGGCATGGTTTTTATCAATCACCTTCAATCCGGCCTTTGCGGTTTTAATATCCGATAAAACCCTCAGGAATTTCGGCAAGATTAAAGAGGATGGCCATGGCCTGCTGGCCAGGATCATGCACCTTTTCCGGGGCTTCGATCGCCGTTATTATAAGGCTATTCTGCTGGGGACATCGGTGATTATTGTGGTCGCCGCTATCGGACTGAAGATGATAATAGTCAATGATAACCCCGTCAAATGGTTCAAAGAAAACCATCCTTTGCGGGTGGCCGATGCGACTTTAAATAAACATCTGGCCGGGACTTATATGAATTACCTGGTTCTGGATGGCGGTGAAGATGATGCCATGAAGAATCCGGAGACCCTGCGATATATCGAGAGAATGCAGCGGTCTCTGGAAAAGAATGGGGTGATCGGCTCGACCACCGGATTGACCGATGTCGTCAAGAAAGTCAGTTATGAATTGTTCGATGGCGACAGCTCCAGATTTGCCATTCCCGGTAACCAGGACGAGGTGGCCCAGGATTTATTCCTGTTCGAGATTTCGGGCGGAAACCCGGAGGACTTATTCAAATTCGTTACTCAGGATTATCGCAAGGCCAATATCTGGGTCCAGATGCGGGAAGGGGATAACCAGTCGGTTAAGTCAGTAGTTGACAGCCTGGATCGGTTTCTTGCCGCAAATCCGCTTCCGGAAGGAATGAATATTAACTGGGCCGGACTGCCCTATGTCAACATAGTCTGGCAGGAGAAAATGGTAGGGGGGATGCGCTCGGCCTTGCTGAGTTCGTTTGTCGTGGTTTTTGTCATGATGATTTTCCTTTTCCGCTCCGTCCTGCTCGGGTTCCTGTCGATGTTGCCGCTCAGCATCACCATCATGGCCATTTATGCGGCCATCGGATTTATCGGCAAACCGTACGATATGCCGGTGGCGGTACTGTCATCGCTGACCCTTGGATTGTCGATTGACTTTGCCATTCATTTTATCAAACGCTCGAAATACATCCATGAACGAACCGGTGATTTCAGGAAAACCTACCCGGAGATGTTCGAAGGGTTGGCACGGGCCATTGCCCGTAATGTTCTGGTAATCGCCATCGGTTTTGTGCCCATGTTTTTTTCCTCGCTGGTGCCGTATATCACGGTCGGATCATTCTTCTTCGCCATCATGATGGTCTCCGGGGCGGTGACGATGATTCTTTTGCCGGCGCTGTTTATTGTTTTCCGGAAACGGCTGTTTCCCTTTAAAGAGATCGAACAGCCTGAAGTCCATGAAAAAGTTGTAAATAATTAGTAATAATGGAGGTTATGATGAAACTGCATCATATTATTCTGACTCTGATGGTTCTATTCCTGACCTGGACGGTTAAATCTGCGGCTCAGGACAATGCTGAAGATTTGATGAAAAAGGCTCACCTGGTGATGTTCTATTCCGGTGATGATGGCCTGACCGATGTCACCATGAAGATCGTCAATTCCGGGGGCAAGGAACGCGTTCGGGAATTTACCATGCTTCGCAAAGACCTGGTTGAAGGCGGGAAGCAGGATTACTATACATATTTTCGCCAGCCCCATGATGTCTCCCGTTTATCATTCATGGTTCATAAAATCCCCGATGCCTCGGATAATCGCTGGTTGTATGTTCCGGCGGTCGATCTGATCAAACGTATTTCAGCCGATGATAAAAACTCCAGTTTTGTCGGCTCCGATTTCACTTATGAGGATGTTTCCGGGCGGCACTGGACCGAGGATAATCATAAGCTTCTCCGCGAGGATACTTATAACGGCCGGGCCGTTCATGTGGTAGAATCGATTCCCAAAGAAGCTTATAAAGGTTTCTCCAGGAAAATTACTTTTATCGATAAAGAATATTTGCTTCCGGTCCTGGAGGAATATTACGACAAGAAGGATGAACTGGAACGTGTTTTTACAGCCGGGAATATCACCGCGATCGACGGTATTATGACTCCGACCTTGCGGAAGATGGAAAATGTCAAAAAAGGCCAGTATTCTACGGTGGAATTCAATAATATCAAGTACAACGTCGGAATCGAGGAAGACATTTTCAGCGAACGTTATCTTAAGAATCCGCCGCGCCAGTTTATCAAGTAGGGAGGGGTAGAGATAATGCTTAATAAAGTTGCCAGAGGTTTTGCGGCTTTACTGCTGTTCCTCTTAGCGATACCCATGACCGGGGCCGGTGAGACATATTTCACCGGTTTCCTGCAGGGGCTTTACGGGGGCGGCCTGGACAGCAATAATCCGACGTCGTCGGAGATGACGGCCTCGGAAACAAGGCTGCAATTGCGAATGGAATCGTTTTCAAATTCCGCCGAATTTTTCGGGCGGCTGGATTTCACCTATGATGATTATTACGAACCGGCCACCGATTTGGAATTACGGGAAGGATTCGTTAAGTTCAAATTGGGCGGCAAGTTCGATTTTCAAATTGGCCGCCAGATTATCACCTGGGGAACCGGTGATTTGATATTCATCAACGATGTTTTTGCCAAGGATTATCAGTCGTTTTTCAACGGCCGTGATGATCAGTATCTCAAGGCCCCGCAAAACGCTCTGCGGGCATCCTTTTATTCAGCGCCGGGGACATTCAATATCGTTTTCACGCCCCGATTCACTCCCAACCGAATCCCGACCGGGGAGCGGTTAAGTTATTATAACCCGATGGCAGGTGAGATCGTCGGGGGATCGGACTATTATTTCGAAGGACGAATGCCCGAGGCCGAATTCAAAAACAGTGAAATCGCGGCTCGTTTCAGCCGCTATATCGGAACCGCCGATCTGGCCCTTTATTTCTATCATGGATTTTATAAAAATCCAACGGGGATAGATATGATGGCAATGGAGGCTTTTTACCCGCGTTTGAATGTATATGGCACCTCGGTCCGGATGCCGATCCTGGGCGGGATTGCCTGGCTGGAATCCGGCTATTTTGATTCCCGTGACGACAACAGCGGCGATGATCCCACCGTACCCAATTCCCAGTTGAGCAGTTTGATAGGCTTTGAGCGGCAACTGACATCCACCCTGACAGCCAACCTGCAGTACCAGAATAAATACATGATCGACCATGATAAGTATGTCAATTCCCTGGTTCCGGGGATGATCAGGGTCGACGAAATGTATCACCTGATTACCGCCAGAATAACACAACTTCTTCTTATGGAAACCGTCACTATTTCGGCCTTCGGGTTCTATTCGCCATCGGATGAGGATTTTTACGGGCGCTTTTCTGTCAGTTACAAATATACCGATGCCCTGACTCTGGCGGCCGGGGCCAATATTTTTGATGGTACCGAAGATTATACCGATTTTGGGGCTTTCAAGCAAAACGATAATGTTTATATCAAAATTACCTACGGGTACTGACAGGAGAAAAGAAGATGACTTTGGAAGGCAGTATCAGACTTCTGGCCGGAACGCTGGTGCTAATCTCGGTAGCAATGGGATATTATATTTCTCCCTATTGGTTTATATTGACCGCCTTTGTCGGACTCAACCTGGTACAATCGTCCATTACCGGATTTTGTCCGGCCGAGATGGTGTTTTCCAGGTTGTTTTTCAACGAGAAAAAGTAATTCGGGTTCCATTTCGCGGCGTTTTTTTTTCGAGTATTATAAAGCCTGCCTGGAGTAAACGGGCGGGCCTTTTTTTGTTTTTTTCCGTGATCGATTGCCGGTCACATGGTCCAAAAAGCTCCTTGCTTCTCATGGAGGAATAATGTAAATTGACGCCGTCCAATTCAAGCCGGAGTGGTGGAATTGGTAGACACCAGGGACTTAAAATCCCTTGCACCGCAAGGTGCGTGCCGGTTCAAGTCCGGCCTCCGGCATTCAATAAAATGGTTTTTATTTTCCCATTGATTCTTTGATAATCCTGATTCGTTCCAGAAGAGCCGAATCGGAGCCGGTTTTAAGATACCGGTCAAAGAAAAGCATGGCCCGATCCCGGTCCTCCAGCAACAAACCAAGACACCCCAGTTCATAATTGGCCGTTTCGGGAAAGATTTCTACCGAATCCGGCAGGGCCAGATAATACTGCCGGGCCGTATCCGGTTGATTCTGATTGAGGTATATATTGGTAAGAAGCATATAGGGGAGGGGATTAAGGCGATCGTAAGCCAGGCTTTTTTGGAAGTACGAAAGGGCTTTCAGAGTATCCTCCAGTTGAAGATAGGCCTGACCGGTATAGTAGGCATTATCCGAGCTGTACGGATTGAGCGCATCGGCGATTTCCAGAAGCGCAACAGCTTCGCGGTTTTGGCCCTCCAGCAGACGAATTCGCGCCCTGGTCTGATAAGACCGGAAAAAACCGGGATTATTCTGAATGGCCAAATCAAGATAACTTTCAGCCTTGCGTAAGTCTCCGTTTATCAGGCAACGCTCGCCATTTTTATGCATCTCGATTTCAGGGAAATTAATAGCGCAGTATCGGCGCAATCGCTCGGCCTCGATTCGGCTTCCCTGGTTTTCTATTATAGGTATGATGGAATAAAGTCCGCTCCGGCCGTGTTTGGGATCCAGCGACATCATGCGGACGCTGTAGGTGTACATGCCGGTTTGGGATAGGTTCACCGCCAGCCAGGGAATAAAAACTGCCAGACTCAGAATAATCAGCATAAGGGACGCGGGTTGAAAGCAGGGGTGCTTTTCAAACCATCTGACCCAAAGACATATTCCGGCCGCCTGAATCCCGATAAACATGACCGACATCAGATCCCAGTCGCGGGCCATGCCCAGCTTGGGCTCGATCAGAATGGCGACCATAAGTCCGGACACGCAGGCCGACATCAGAAACAGGGCCGCTCCGGTTTTCCAGGGTCCGGTTGTTATCCGGCTTTTGACGAAAAAGGCCAAAAAGGAGACGGGCGCGAGAAATAGACCAATATTCAACAGATCGACAATATGCTTGATGGAAAAAAGAAAATAACCATCGGTCGTGAAACGACCGGACAGCGGTGGCAGGAATATGGTTTTCAATGACAGTGAACCAAACACCACTATGGCGGCGTAAACTACAAGAATAATTATCGCCAAGTATGCCATAAGCGGTTTGATTTTTCGGGAAAGTCTCAGCCCGAATTCCGGCCGCGAGATAATAAAAAAAAGATATATGACATAAGCCGGAAAATAGATCAGGCTGATTTTATGCATGATTACCGCAATCGGAAAAGCGAAAAGAGGAATAATCGAGCGCCGGCCGCGATAAAGGGCCGCGGCCGCTGATATCAGAAACAGAAATAAAAAGCCACTTGCAATCGAATAGGTCTCTACATAGCCAAAAAAGAGGATAGTCGAGGCCAGGAATAAATTTAATAGAATGAAAGTATAATAGCCGAATCGAGTGGTGGTTATCTTTTGCCCGTATATCAGCAGGGTTGCAATAAATAAGATTCCCGATATGATCGAGAGATATTTGAAGGAATAATAAACATCCAGCTTATCTCCGGAACCAAGTAATCCTGCGAGGAACTGATGCAGTTTCATATCGCCGATGGATTCGCTTTTAAGAATCAGGTTAGGCTGGGCCAGATTGGATATCAACTGGTATCCATCTCCAAGGAAGTGAGTCCTCACTGAAAGAAAATAAAACCCGGCTGTGGCGGCGACTGCAATCAGGATGGGATAAAGGTAATCCCGGGGCGACCTTATCGGTTTGATATCACCCCCGGCTTTAAATATGAGAGGCGTCCTGTTACCCCGGCGGTAGAGCCAGTATGCGGCAATTAAAAGAACGGGGTAAAGAGCAAACATCCCGGTAACATAACCGGCCTGATTAACACCCCATAGTCTTGATTCAGTGAAGAACGAACCGATCAGGCGGATACATATGATAGCAACAACGGCGGGAAAGACAATCTTAAGGAGAATATCCGTTTGCTTCTTTTTTCGTGCCACTGGCCAACCGTTTACCTTTTGTTAAGAGTTTTCATAAACGGGTGAGAATTATCGGAAAGCCCGAGCGGCGTGGCATTGCGAATAGCGTGAACAAGCTCGATTGACGGCCGGGCATCATCCAGACCGAAACCCCGACCGGCCAGGGTTTCCTGATATACCATGGTATGCAGATCGGTAAATCCGCCGGAGAATTCGATTTCTTCGCCATCGATGGTAATGGAGCGGAAAGTCCGCTGTCCCCCGGCCTGGATTCCTTGCGGGAGATCGTTTTTATCGATAGAAAGAAACCATTGTACCCTGGCTCGCTCCAATTCGATAAAACCGCCCGTTTTTTGCGGGGTGGATACATGGACTTCGCTGTGCTCCACGGTGCCGAACAACCAGATAAGCATATCGAAAAAGTGGATGCCAATATTGGTGGCCAACCCGCCGGATCGTTCCAGCTGACCTTTCCATGAAGCCAGATACCAGGGGCCCCGGGAGGTGAAGTAGGTCAGGCAAATATCCCTTTTGGAGGCGGGCGGATTTTCATCGAGTTTTTTCTTGAGCGCCACAATCGAGGGATGAACCCGCAACTGGAGGATGGTGAATATTTTCTGTTTATGCTCAATCTCCAATTCCTGCAGGGCATCTATATTCCACGGGTTCAGTACCAGGGGCTTTTCACAGATGGCATCAGCGCCGATCCGAAGAGCGAAGCGGGCATGAGCATCATGAAGATAATTTGGTGAACAGATACTGACATAATGTATTCGGGATTGATCCCCCTTGCGACGAAGCATTTCGATATGACGATCGAATCGTTCGAATTCGGTAAAGAAGCGGACGCCCTCAAAATACGAATCGATTATACCGGCCGAATCATGGGGGTCAACGGCGGCCACCAGGACATTGCCCGTATCCTTGATGGCTTTCAGATGACGCGGGGCAATATATCCGGAGACACCGGTCAGGGCGAAATTTTTAGGCATTTATAATCCTCATGGTTATTAATTACAATTCGGTTAAACTAACCTGTCCCAATAAGATTTTCGACCTATTATACACTAATTTAAGCCAACAGCAAGTAAATTGGGAAGATATGAATAATTAAAATATTAGGTTATTAAAACCAGAGGAATTATTATTCAAAATGAAATTGCAAAAATGTTAAAAAAATGAATCCTCAAATAATATCGGACCGTCTAAGATTATATGAGAGGACTGCTTTCCAACAACCACACAAATACGCCTTTTAAATATTCCAAATAGGAGATAATGTAATGTCGGGAATGACGCGAAGGAAATTTATCGAAACAGGTGCCAAAGGAATCGCCTTGGCCAGCATCCCGCTGGTTTTCCGAGCCAATCCATTGGCGGCCTTCACCGGGCCGGATGAAGTCACGGGCGGCTTGAGTGACTACTACGGGCACTTTGGAGTTGATGAAGCGATAATCCGCAAGGTTATGGGGGCGGCTCTGGAGCGAGGCGGCGATTACTGCGATATCTTCTTTCAACACACCATCAGTAACGATATCGGCCTTGAGGATAACATTGTCAACCGAGCCTATTCCAGTATTGATTACGGGGTCGGTATTAGGGTGATCGAGGGCGATCAAACCGGATATTCATTTACTGAGGAAATAACCCCTGAGGCAATGATCAAGGCCGCCAAAACCGCTGCCAATATTGCCAACGAATCGAAGAATATCCCCCCGGTTTCAATGAAGTTGCGGGAAAGCGCCGATTATTATCCGATCAAAACCCGCTGGGAAGATGTTATCATTGACCGCAAGATACCCTATTTGAGGAAAATCAATGATCTGGTACTGGCCAAAGACAGCCGCATAATCAAATCCCGGATCTGGTTTTCCGATGAGGCATCATATATCCTGGTGGCCACCTCCGATGGCGTAATCGCCTATGATTATCAGCCGATGACGATGCTTTATGCGACGTGTAATGCCGAGGAAAATGGTAATCGGGAACAAAGTGGTTACAGCCTTGGCGGGCGTTATGGGATTGAGCATTTTACTGAAGAAAATATAGGGCGTTTGGCCGATATGGCGGTCAAGCGAACGGTTGGACTTTTTAAGGCCATAAAACCGGCAGCGGGGGAGATGGAAGTGGTTCTTGCCCCCGGAAGTTCGGGAATCCTGCTCCATGAGGCCATCGGCCACGGCATGGAAGCGGATTTCAACCGCAAGGAGATTTCGATTTTCTCCGATAAAATCGACAAGCCGGTGGCCGAAAACTTTGTCACCATTATCGACAACGGTACCAATCTCAATACTCGCGGGTCAATCAATATCGATGACGAGGGTAATCCTTCACAACTAACCTATCTGGTGAAAGACGGAATCCTGCGGAGTTATCTTCATGACCGCATTTCCTCACGCCATTATGGAGTTAAGCCGACCGGCAACGGACGCCGGCAGTCATTTCGCTATCCGCCCATTCCACGGATGCGCAACACTTATATGGCCAACGGACCGCATAGCCGTGAAGAAATTATTAAAAGCGTTAAGAAAGGGCTTTATGCCGAATCTTTTACCAATGGCGAGGTTCGGATCGGTCCCGGTGATTTTACATTCTATGTAAAATCCGGCTACATGATTGAAAATGGCGAATTAACCTACCCGGTCAAGGATATCAATATCATTGGTAATGGCCCGGACGTCTTGAAAAAAATCGTTATGGTGGCCGATGACCTGAAACTTGACGAAGGAGGCTGGACCTGCGGCAAAAACGGTCAGATGGTGCCGGTTTCACAAGGACTTCCGACGGTCAAGGTCTCATCCATAACAGTCGGAGGAGTCAATGCCTGACCTGATATGGCAGGAGTGGTGATTTGTAAGTCAATGATAATATGGGACATATATTATGAATAATAAAGAAATACTTGAGCTGGCCCACTGGGTGATCGCGCAGGCCAAAAAAGCCGGGGCCGACGATACGGCGGTCAATCTGACCAAACAAAGATCAATTGAAATCGGTTTCCGTGACCGAAAACTTGAAGAATTGACCGAATCGACCCAGAACTCACTGAGTCTGGATATTTATTCCGGGGGGAAATATTCAAGTCATTCCACCAACGACTTAAGACGCGGGGAACTGGAAAAATTTATCAATGAAGCGGTCTCGATGACCAAATATCTCAATGAAGATCCATTTCGGACTTTGCCTGATCCCAAATATTATACGGGGCAGGAGAATATTGATCTGAAGCTGATGGATGCCGAATATGAGAAGATTGAATCCAATCAGAGGGTGGATATCGCCCGGGAAATCGAGGATACCGCTCTTGGTCAAAGCGACCGGATAATATCGGTTAATTCGGGTTACAGCGACGGGCATTTCATGACCGCCAAGGTACACAGCAACGGTTTTGAAGGATGGCGGGAGGAAAGCTCTTATTCGGCCGGGGTTTCGGTTACGATTCATGATGATGGCGATGGCCGTCCCCAGGATTATGAATGGGTTGTGGTCAGATTTTTAAGGGATCTGCCGCCGCCGAGTAAACTTGGAGAAAAGGCCGTAGAAAGATCACTGGAAAAAATAGGCCAGACTAAAATGCCATCCGGGGTTTATGATATGGTCGTGGAAAACCGGGCGGCGAGTCGATTGCTGGGCAATCTTGGTGATCCTCTTCGCGGCCGTTCTCTGCAACAAAAAAGCTCCTTTCTTGAGGGTAAGCTGGGGAGTAAAATCGCTTCAGAGAAATTCACCGTGATTGACGATCCCCTTATAATCGGCGGTTTAGGATCCCGTCTGTTCGATGGCGAAGGTATGGCCACCAGACGGAGGCTGATTATAGACCACGGGATTTTAAAAGAGTATTTTATTGATACTTACTATGGCAAGAAGCTGGGTATGGAGCCGACTATCGGATCGCCCACCAATGTGGTTTTCGAATATGGCGATAAATCCGCGGAAGAAATTATCAAGGATATCAAGAAGGGCATTTATGTCACCTCTTTCATAGGTGGCAATTCGAACTCAACTACAGGAGATTTTTCGACCGGGATAATCGGGATGTATATCGAAGACGGAAAAATTATCAAACCGGTCAATGAAATGAATATTTCAGGCAACCAGATCGATTTCTGGAATCAACTGGTCGAGGTTGGTAACGATCCGTATATTTATTCTTCCATGCGTCGGCCGACCCTGCATTTTCGGGATGTTCAATTCAGCGGCATTTAGTTTGGTTCTGATGGCAGAAAAAAAGGGAGCGGAATTCTGCTCCCTTTTTATTTTAAAGCATCCCCGTCTTAACAGGGGGCCGGACCACTCTTGTAGAGGTAATTTATCAGATAGGTCGCATCCAGAATGTTGGTGGCGCCGTTGCAATTGGCGTCCCCGGCTCTGGCCGGTATCGGGGCCGGGCCGCTTTTATATAGGTAATTTATCAAATAGGTTGCATCCAGGATATTTACCGATCCGCTTCCATTAGCATCACCATAAACAAAGCTGTCGATAAAGACGCTCAGGGCATCAGACCAATTCGATTCAAAACCCCAGCTGTCTTTGGCCTGGGCCTTGACATTGTATGTCCCCTCATCGGCCCATTGATGGCTCTGAATACAATCGGTTCCGGAATCGTAAGGTCCAAACCAGCCCGTAGTATCGCCTTCTTCCCAGCAGAAGCGGTAATAGCACTGGTTTTCCTCGACATCGGTCGTATTGGCGGCATAATTGTAATTGACTCCAAAATAACCGTCGGTTTCACCGGTCGGAATAGCGGGATCGGCAGGGGGGGAATTCTGGGCCAGTCTAACTTCAAGATTGAGACTCCCTTTGCTCATGGAAGTTATTTCTACCGACATCCCAAAAGTCTGGACCTCCCTGGCGCCACAGGCGGTAATTTTGTTGCCGAGATTCCAATAATAATCGCTGCCAACTTGAACCTCATCGCCGCCGTCGAAATAGGTCGATGGAACCCAGTGAAGATTATAATCATCCATCCGAATATTGGCTTCAGCATTCATGTCAATAACCATTGCCGTATAGAAAAAGGGATGATCGAGAATGGTGTAGGCCTGATACATGGAGGTATTCATGCCCGGGCAACTGGGACACCAGGTGGCCGTACCTTCCTCAGCAAAAACAGTGTGAGTAAAATTGGCATTGTAGACATTAAACCACTGGGTGTCGGGTTTTGCAGCGGCGGCGGCATCAGAATAATAGGCATCAAATGGCCAGGCACTTCCGCCCAGAGTATCGGACTGGCCCGGATGTGATTCGGATATATTGAACAGGGCGGCAATGATCATAATGTTGTCCGATTCGAATGTCCCGGTCCATGAAGCCGTTTTGGTGTATTCCTCGGTGCCGGTCAGATTAATTTCTTCGTTTACCGCAAAACCGAGAAATCCGAAATGGTATTCATTCCCGTTATAATCATCCCATCGGGAATGCGGTTCCACCACATAGACTCTAAGCCGGCCCGCATAGCCTTTACTATCAGCGGTAGTAGCGGCCGGTGTGGTGATGGGCTGGTATTCGGTGTTCCTCTCGACTTTGCAGACACTAATCGAATTGGCAAAGGCGATAGATACCACCAGAGCGATACAGGCAAGAAAAACAGCCAGAACCTTTAACGCAGGGCCTCTCATAACACACTCCTGTAAGTTAAATAAACATTGAAATTTTATAATTTCCTTTATTCAAAATAACCGACCAGATAACTGGTCACATCTCGGGAAAGACCATAGTGGATTTTCGCCAGTTATAAGTAATATGTTGCGGGCTATAGGTTTCCAATAAGCCGGCAGGTGTGGTTAATATATACAAAATATATCTTTTTTTTACCAATTGTCAAGGATTATGAAGGCATCAGGGTCGATTCTTATGATGATTTTTTAACCATGGAATTTCATTAAAAGGCATGCTAAAAATATAGTTTACTTCAAAGTATGTATTAACCGTTGAACTATTGCCTTTCTATTGATATGATCACGCTATCAAAAATGATAACAAAAAATAAGGCCGATTAGTCATGACGACTGAAAATCGGCCCAAAAGAAAAACAGGATTTTCTTTTATACTCCGGGAATCGCTATTTTCTCATGGTCAGGCCCAGCGAAAGGGCAAAATTGTCGTAATCATAAAGATCGTTGGAAGAATTATTATGTGAGATATTGATCTCGAATGAAGGTTCGATAAATAGCCCGGATCGAAAAACGAGAGGTTTTCGGATACTGCAGAAGAATTTATTCTGTTCGTCATGCCGATCACGAATCATCCGTGGAGGGGGCGGGATGGAATTATCCGATTTGCGCTCCTCCTCACCCTTGAGATAGTCCTTTTTCCAGTATCCGGCCCCGGCGGTGATAATGAAATTGGGCAAAATATAAGATTTGATGGTTCCGGTTACGGATTCACCCTCATAGACCGAGGTCCACGGTGATAGAAACTGGTTGGACAATCCGGCGATAATAATATCGTCAGGGCTTTCGAATGAGCGATAGATATAGGTTATATTGATTCCGAATTTGGAACCGATTGGCCGCGAAAGGCGCGGTGAAAAATAGTACGATTTCAGGCTCCCGTCGATCAGGGTGTCTTTATTGGGGTTGAGATAATCGCGCGGGATCCAGGTAAAATCATCCCAGTATTTCAATATGGAATCTTTAGGAGGACGGGCATAGGTCAGATTCATTTTGGAATAACCGCCCTCAAAATCAATGACATTTGACCAGGGAAGAGTGATATTACCTCCGAAAAAGATTTCATAGGTATCGTTATCACCGGAAATATCGAAGGTCTGTTTGACCGTGGCGGTATCGTCATCCTCCTCATTGGTGTAATCGGTGGAATTGAATGAAAAACCGGAACGAAGCATTATCCGGCCGCACAACCGATAACCAAGTGAGAAATCCGCAGTCAGGTTATCATTGTTGAACTTTTCATAGCCTTCCATATACGACTGAGTATTGAAACCGGCCCTGATAAACATGATAAAATTTTCATCCTGACAAACCGGCACTAAGTGAATATTGACGCTGGTTTTATTATTACTCAGATCAATGGCGTTGTATCGGATAACCGTCGAATCGCCTTCGGTGGTGGTATCGGCATCGATTACAGCCCCGTCGTATTTCATATAATCATTGATCAACTCAATTTTCATAAAAGAATAGGGAATGAGGTTTAGGGTCAGTTTGGCTTTGCCGAAGGTATCGTCTATTGCCGAAGTATCGAATCGAAGGTTATCGGTATATCCGCCGGCTGTCTGAAACTCGGCTGTGATATCGGCTGATACTCTCATTCCGGCAAGGGATATCAGTACCATTATTAAGATTATCCCGCCCTTCACGATTCCAAAAAAATTGTTCAGTGACATACACCTCCCACACATCCGCCCCCGCCGCTGATATCATTAATCCCGACTCCGGTTCCCGATCCAAAGCCCTCTTCGGAAGTGAAACCGCATCGATTTTCCGAAAGGCCCCGGGCATTGAACTGGTTGGTGTTGAATAAATCCGATGTTTTCAATATTCCCTCAGGAATCTCGGCCGGGTCAAGTCCCCTGGAAAAATCAATCAGGCCGTTCGACTTATCGGTCGGTCGAGGAGCGACTTCGGCGGCGTTTGGATCGGCGCCGTTGGGAATACCGTCGCCATCATCATCGGCGGCAATATCATCGAAGCCATCGCCATCCCGATCAATAAAAACAGCTTTTCCGGAATTTTCTGCGGCATAGATGTTTGATCCATGACAGAATATCAAACCGAATAAACAAAGGAGGACAAAAAGCAGAGTGGTTAGTTGCTTCATACAAGATTTCCTTTCACAGTCACGGCATTGGCATAATCAAGACCAAATATATCACAAAAGACGGATGGCGTCAATAATAGATATAAGCGAGTAATTATTGCGGCCATGATCATCATGCAAAAGGGACGGTTTGAAACCGTCCCCGATAATGTTCATGATAAACGACCTCACATCAAATCAATCGGAATTGGTAAACCATTCCGGGGCCATCCGCTCGGTGGTCTCGACAATTTCGAGATTTCTTTCCTTGAGCGCATCCCGTTCGATCAGTCCCCGGACGGCTTTATGCAGGAGAACCATTTTATCCCGGACGGGAATCAGGGCCGGATAATATTCGTTATTGAAAAAGATTCGGAATCTTTTGCGCGCCACCGGGTCTTCCAGCATCCGACCAATAGCCTTCTCGAGTTCCTTGCCTTTCAGATCAATCAGTGCTTCTTTGGGGCTCTTTAATAGATCGGCCGTATGTTCCAGACTGTTTTTGGTTTTAAATACAAACTGCCATAGCGACACAGTGCCCAACGAATTGATAACCAAAACATGGACTTTGATACGATTATTTTCGCGGTCAATTTCGACCCCTTTCATGAAGGGGATGAAATAGTTGTCAGTAATGGCGCCGAAAGCGCCTATCCCGCCGGCATATGGATCCTCGACAATATCGAAGATGGTAAAGTAGGGTTTTCTTTCGAAGCGGGCATCCTGAATCATAATAAATTCATCTTCGGTGAAATGGAACCGTTCTTTCCACTGATCATCGGGTGAGAGATTTTTATTAGTCAGCGATGATTGGCTGGTCAGCATCCCAAGCGCCTGTCCACCTCGCCAAACCAGCGGTAGAACCCCAATAGCCCATTCGGCCGAGCCGCCGATTTCCCCAATCATGGAATTCAGGCCGCGGCCATCGGGAAACTTGACGCCATCCAGACCGAGAATCATCCCGGGCATAAGATCACCATCTTTATCGAATGGAGTTGCCACTCCGGCCGCATTGAGCATCTCCATTGCCGGATAATGGCGCGGTCGATCAAGAAAGAAAGAACTTAAATCCTCAATCCGGGAATGGCCATACGACCGGGCAATAACCTCGGCCGCCTCGACCAGATTTAATTCGCGGGGGTTGAATTCATGAAAATGAGCGCCGCTCATCCAGCGCTGAACATAAATATCGGGCAAATGACGTTTGACATGGGATTCGGTGACAAAGAGAGCGGTCATACTGGAATGTGTCCCCATAATTGATTTGGTCGTTCCCTCGACAACATCCGACCCCATCGATAATAAAGTGACATCGCGCGGCATCATCAGACCGTACTGCATGCGATGCTGCTTTTTCCCGAAAACCGCGCCGACGGCAATGGTTGGATTGCCGCCGGGTTCTTTGCCCGGTTTTACCCGAACACCCTCGGTAATGGTTGATTCTATCAGGATTTCCTCGCCGGGCGGGAAAGTCTCGGTTGTCAGTTGAAGAACCTCGGCCATGATCTGAGCCGCAGTGCGGTCATTGGTCCGTTTGAGATCGTTCTTTATATCCGAGGTCAGTTCCTTTTCCGAATAGCGCTTGACGCTGGCCCGTCCATGAATCCCGACGGCCATGGCAGGAAGAGCCGCCGAAAGGATTACCGACTGACGTAATTGCCGGTTTCTCAGGGCGCCCAGGTTCGATTTATAATTCACCTGTCCGCCGAGAGTAGTTATTTCACATGATTCCAGGATGATATCATAGAAGGCCAAAACCGCTTTGTGTCGCTGGTTGAATTCGACCAGCTGGTCGGCAGTAAAGGGCTCCCGATCCTGTCTGCCATTGTAAACAATCCGCTGATCAGCGATATTATATCTCAGACTGCTATCCATTATACCCTCATCACTTAGGATCAATCAGAAAACGGCCCGATACAGGCGGTCGATTTTTGGTTTTGCTCCTGGCCGCATATTGAATCCAGGCCCGTCTCCAATGGTCTATTCTAACAGGTTTCTACTCAAGATTATTATATCCGGTAAAAAAAAGCAACTTTTTAAATGGGGCATGGTAATAATAAATATGGGAATTTCTAATCAACCGTCTGGACTTTTTATGTTACGGACGGTATTTTTGTAACTTTGGTGAAAGAAATAAGGCAACAGGAATTGAGATGAAAAAAATACTATATCCGGTGATTCTGGCAGTCATAATAATTGGCGGCTACATGAGTGTCAGCGCCATTTTTTCCACATCCACGGAGATCCCAACGGCCCTGGTGGAACGCGGTGAATTTGTGATTTCGCTCAACGCCAACGGCAGTGTCGATGCCAAGCGGGCTTTTACCATAACCACGCCCCGAATTCGGGGATTGCAAATTACCTGGCTGGCTCCCGAGGGGTCGATGGTTTCAAAGGGCAATCCGGTGGTTAAATTCGATGCCTCGGAACAACTGGCCGAGCTGGCCGATTATGAATCGAGCCTTAAAATCGCCCAGACCACGCTGGAGCGAACCAACCAGGAATTTACCATTCAGGAAAAGCAACTGACCCTGGAATTGAAGAAAGCCGAGCGTAATTATGATGAAAAGAAACATGACGCTCCCAAGCTAGCCGAGGAGGCCAAAATTGAGCTTGATCTGGCCGAATTAAATTTCAAGGCGAAGCTCGACCAGATAAAGTCCGATGTTGCCAAAGCGGAGCTTGAAGTTCAGCGTGCCCAGGATCGGGTCGACCGAGCCCAAAAAGAGGTGGATCAAACTCAGATAAATGCCCCTCTTCCGGGTATGATTGTTTATCTGGATATCTGGAAGGGAAGTTCGATGAGCAAAGTCCAGGAGGGAGATTCACCGTGGCCCGGCCAGGGACTTATAAATATCCCGGATTTATCGGAAATGGTGGTCAATGCCGCTGTATCAGAGGTCGATGCGGCCAAAGTCGATTCGGGACAGGCTGTTAAAATCGTTCTCGATGCCTTTCCTGAAATAGTATATGACGGCGCCGTCATTAACAAAGGGACACTGGCGAGGCGCAAGGAGCCGGGATCGAAAATCAATGTATTCGATGTCGAAATCGCCATCAATTCTCAGGATAAGCAAATCAAGCCGGGGATGTCGGCTTCCTGCCGGATAATAATGGATCGTCTTCCTGATGTGGTCTCGGCGCCGTTGGAAGCAGTGTTTGAAAAAGAGGGGGAGATTCTGGTTTATCTCGATAACAAGAAGAAAAGAAAGGTCGAGGTCGGCAGGCGTAACGATAAGGTTATAGAAATCATATCCGGTCTTGAAGGCGGCGAACGGGTCTGCCTGGTCGATCCGACTCTGGAAGAGCAGGGACTTCCGGGAGATAAAGCCACCGAACCGGAACTTAATAAGGGACGGCAGCTGAACGGCGGCCAGACCGGGACACCTCCTCGGGGTCGCACCCCTCGGGGGAGATAGGCCGATGGAATCGAGTTTTCTTTTCCGGATTTCTTTCGAATCTCTGGGCATCCACAAGTTGCGTACTTTCCTGACCATGCTGGGTGTTATTATCGGGGTTGCGGCGGTGGTAGCGATGCTGTCGATCGGGGAAGGGGCCAAACAGGAGGCGATGGAGCAGATTTCCATACTGGGGATCAATAATGTCATTATCAATGCCAAAGCTCCCAAGACTGATGGCAGCAGTGATGTGGGATTACAGCGTTCCCCCGGATTATCGCTTGAAGACGGCGATAATATTTCTCGATTTTCGGAACTGGTCAAGAATGTTGTGCCCCAGCGCTATGAAATGATAAAAAAAATATCGTATTTTTCCAGTGAAGCGGCGGTTCGGGTAGTAGCCACAATACCGCTGTTCATATATTCCTCATCCATCGAAGTCGAATACGGGCGGTTTATCAGCGATCTGGATATGCAGGATTTCAGCCAGGTCTGTGTGTTGGGATCCAAGGCCAAGCGGGAATTGTTCGCTTTCGACGATCCTATCGGTCAGACGGTTCGTATCGGCGACCTCGATTTTATGGTCATCGGTGTTATGGCTGACAAGTACATCGGCCGCGGAAAAGTCGAAGGCCTGGAATTGAAGAATTTCAACGAAGATGTCTATATTCCGCTGACCACCGCCCAGAAGAAAATAGAGCGGTCGGCGCCGAGTATGGCCGAGGCTTCCATAGGGTACTTTGTCAGTATTACCAGCGAGACCGAACAGGCCTACAATACACCCGAAATCGATCAGTTAACTATCACCGTGACAGACCTGAAATTCGTTCCGGCCGTGAGCAAATTGGTGGAGCGGATTTTAAGCCGCCGCCATGCCGGAATCGATGATTATGAAATCGTTGTTCCGGAGTCGCTCCTGCGCCAATCGCAAAAAACCCAGCAGATTTTTAATATCGTTATGGGTGCCATTGCCGGATTATCTCTTCTGGTGGGAGGGATCGGAATCATGAATATCATGCTTGCCTCGGTTCTGGAACGGACCCGTGAAATCGGTATCCGGCGGGCAATGGGAGCCCGGCGGACTGACATTCTGCGGCAATTTCTGATCGAAGCAATAACCATCTGTTTGCTGGGATGTGTCATCGGTATTGCGCTGGGACTGGTTATTTCGAAAGCGATTGCCTTTTATGCCGGTTGGCCGACGATTGTGTCGATTTTCTCCATAATCCTGGCCATCGGTGTTTCCACGGCAGTGGGTGTGATTTTCGGCAGTTTTCCGGCGCATAAAGCCTCCAAACTTGATGTTATCGAGGCCCTGCGCTATGAATAAATATTTCCATTCTCGGGGATTTCTTATGTCTAACAGAGTACAGTATTCGATAAGAGGGATATTCTATATTTCTATTTTTTCAGTATTTCTGATATCCAGCCAAATATCATCCGCAACCGTGATTACGCTGAACGAGGCGGTGGATATTGCTCTCAATCAGACCGCCCGCGGAAGTATGGTTCGGGGAAATCTGGAAGTGGCCGAGCAGAATTATTACGCCCGGCGAGTGAATTTTTACCTTCCCGAAATATCCATCAACGGCTCGGTTCCGGCTTATTCGGTCGATGAATCGTACCGCTTTTTCGGGGGAGCTACCGAAAAAAGGCTGTACAAAACAAAAGATCTGGGTTTCAATTCTTTCATTGAACTGAATCAGAACCTGTTGACAGGGGGCGATTTGACAATCACGGCCAATTTACTGGCCTCCGATAACCGTTATCCCAATACCCGTCTGGATATCCCCGAGGGTACTTTTATCCAGGAAGAAACCCGAAGGGGGTATTTTACGGTCAGTTATACGCAACCCCTGTTAAAGCCGTCGGATTCCAAAAACAACCTGAAAAACACCCGCGATGATTTCGAAATCGCCCGGTTTGTTAAAGTGGAAGAAGAGGCCGCTCTTAAAAAGGAAGTGGTTGAAAGCTATATGGGTGTTTTGCAATTAAACGTCAAATCCGAATATTATAAGAGCATGTATGAAGCGGCCCGTCTGACGGCTGAAATCGATTCGCTTAAATTCCTGGATGGTGTTATATCCGAGGAAGACTGGTTGCTGTCGGCCTCGGCCCGCCTTGATGCCGAATTGAATCTGCATGATATCAATAACCAGGCCGAGGAAATGAAGCGGCAACTGGCGATTCATCTTGACCGTGATGTCACTCAACCCCTGGATCCTGTAGAACCGGATATTATCGCACATATCAAACCTGAAATCAGGGAGCAGATGCTCAATTCATGGGATGAAAGTATTCCGGTCCAGAAGGCCGGGCTGGAATACCGCCGGGCGAAACGAGAGGCCGATTATAAGGCCTCAGGGCATGGACTGACCGGCGACCTGACGGCCGATTATTCAACCGGACAGGGCAATGTGAAGGTCGATGGGGTTAAAGATGATATAAATACCCGGGGATGGGGGGTATCGTTGAACTTTTCGTACCCGATCTGGGACGGCGGTTCATCGGGGGCCGAGGTCAAAGCCGCCCGGCTTCAGGCCGATCAGGCCCGGCTGGAATACAACCGCGCTCGACAAAGCAGCCGCGCCGAGATTATCAATTTGATCAATCAGCTCGATGTCAGTTATCGCCGCCTTGATATTATGAAAAAGCAAATTGAATTGGCCAAAAGCCGCCTTGATATCGCCGAATCTCGTTTCAAGGATGGTCAGATTTCGGAAATTACCTATCAGGAGAGCAAGGCCTTTTATCTGGAATCGAGGGACAAATATCTCGAGGAATATAAAGCGTACCTGGTTGAACGGGCCGAGATTGAGGGCAAGTTTCTTTTTAAATAACGATTAAGATTATAAAGTCGTTTTACTATAAAAAAGGGGCACCTGATAACCGGTGTCCCTTTGTTGTCCATACTTGCCCTTTACGGACAGATCGGTGCCGGTCCGGACTTATATAGATAGCTTATCAGATAGGTGGCATCGAGAATGTTGGTGGCGCCATTGCCGTTGGCGTCACCTTCCTCAGGACACGGCGGCGGCGGTCCGGATTTATACAGGTATGAGATCAAGTAAGTGACATCGAGGATATTGACCGCCCCGTTGTTGTTGGCATCTCCCGGTAAATCGCAACATCCCGGTTCGCCGAAATACTGCCAGAAACCATGACTGAGGCTGTAATCAGTGGAAAATCCACTGCCGATGGCGGTTTGTCCGACCGTGGCGCTTAACCGGTAACCGGTCGAAGCGGCATCGATAACGCCGCCGGAAGAAACGACCTGCCAGTCAATATCCTGAGCGTTCACTCCTGATACCGGCAGAAGCATCATAAATATTATAACCAGCGGGATTATGGCCGCGTGATTTATTATTTTATAATTCATCGATTCCTCCTTATGGTTTGGTTGTGGAAACCATAAGAACGGTTCCGGTCGGATCGGGATATATATAGCACTTGGTTCCATTGGCGTTTCTGAGAGATAAAAAGGTAATGCTGGTATTAGTAGTCCCGCGGCCGACCTCGGCATCGACATTATTGGCCCAAAATACTTGCACTTTTTCCGCCGGGGCCGCCGTTCCGACTCCCAGATCACCCCGAACATAGAATGCATCGGTTCCGGCATCGACGATTGCGCCGCATGAACCATGAACCCTGCGAATGGCGTTATCCTTGGTATCCCCGCCGAATATCAGTGTTGCCAGGGACATATCGTCCGGTGTGACTCTGCCGTCGCCATCGACATCGGCGTGCGCATAAGCCTCTTTGGTAAGTGATCCACCCATATATAGATAATTGACATAAACCGTCAAATCGGCAATATCGAGGGTGGTACTCAGGTCAATATCGCCATCACCGCCGAGAGTGTAAATGTCACCATTGACATGCAATGATGCCTTTGGAGAACTGGTGGCTATACCGGCTTTGGGTTGAATGAAAAAGGCATCTCCGGTGGTTGAACCGGTATATACCGTACCATATATTCTGTGGGTTTGTCTCATTGATTCGGTTTTGGAAAGGGCGCCATATTGGATACCCATTAAAATTGCCATATCATCATAGGTGACCCGTCCATCGCCATCCATATCGCCATTGGCATATTGCTCCTCGGTAAGAACGGCAGCATGTTCCAGATAATCAACATACCTGATCAGGTCCAGAGCGTTAATGTTTCCGTCACTCGTAATATCACCATTACCTCCCAGAGTATATATATCACCATTGACATGAAGATTGGCGGCGGGAAGAGGAAGGCCGATTCCGATGGTGGTATCCTGGCCGTCGATGTCAATGGCGATATTGGAATTAATGTCAAGCAAATGCAATGAACCGGGCCGGCCATTGGTGGCATCAACCGTAAAATTGGGACCGATTTCGACAAGCGGTGTCCCCGTATGCAGGGGAGCCATCATATCACTTTTGGTCCCCGGGGTTATCTTAAAAGTCCCGGTGATTGATCCGGCCTGAGCACCCTCGATAGTGGCCACCTTTTGGGCATAGGGCATTGAGGTCAATTTGACCCGGGGATTGATTGGTTGACCATCAACGATTACCTCCAGCCAGCGGTCGGATGAGTTGAAAACGTCGGGTTCGATCGGGTCGCCATCACCCAATATAACCGTAAACCCGCCCTCGACGACATTGACAGCCGGAAAAGATTGTGTCCAGATCTGAGTGCCGCCACTGGCCTCGTCATAAATCGAGAAGGTCATGGCAACCGAGCCGCTGACAGGACTCCCCAGGTCATCGAGTAAATGTCCCTGATAGTTGATGGTCTGGGGTACCTGCGCAAATGCAGATAGGCCATAGAGAGCTATGGCAAGGACCAGAAAACCGATAATTCCCTTTGACTGACACATAGAATTACTCCCTGTTAGAGATTAATGATTTTATCATATGACTTTCTGACAGCAAGCGGCAAACATGTAATGAGTCTTCGGGATAAAACCCGGTATAGGCGAACCTTCAAATGATAATGGAATATAATCCGAAAGACAGATTTCGTCAAAGGAAATAATATTTTAAGCTTGTCAGGATTGAGTTAATTTAAAAATGCTTGACACCACAACCGGATGAACTCCGGCAATATATATTCCAATATCCCCGATCAGGGACATACCGGCGCCGGCCCGGATTTGTAAAGATAATTAATTAAATAAGTGGCATCGAGAATGTTGATGGCGCCATTCCCGTTGGCATCACCGGCCTCAGGGGGAAGCGGTGCCGGTCCGGCCTTATACAGATAATTAATGAGATAGGTGACATCGAGAATATTAACCGACCCACTGGCATTGGCATCGCCGCAGACATATCCTTCACAGGCATCGCCGATTCCATCGCCATCGCTATCGGTCTGATCGGGATTATAGATATCCGGGCAATTATCGGTAGCGCAGGCATTTTCAGGATGTCCGGGATCGCCATATCCATCGAAATCCGAATCATAGCATGGGGGATCAACCCAGCCATCAAGAAAAAGCAATATCCTGGTCATCACTTCCTTCCGGGAATTGTACTGAGGCAAATCGTTCTCGATGGCTTCATAACCAAAAGTAAAAAAGACAACTTTATAATCTCCCTCAAAACTGAGGGCCGAATATCCTCCGCCAGTCTTATTGAAACGGAAGGCCGGAAGCGCACCGTCGGCCGCCAGAATCTGCTGCGACAATGAAAAAACCTGATTGGAGCCGCTGGAGTAACGAATGGACATACCATCTCCGATGGGCGAACCATCTATCCCAATGTGTTTATACCAGAACAGGATTCCATCGTAATCGGCATGGAGATAGTCATGCATAAAAGCGGAATCCTCGGCATGTAATTCTTCCGGTAAGCCCTGCCCGGTGAGAAACAAATTCCCGCCGCTATCAAGGTACCCCATCATGGCGGTGATATCTTCCGATTGAAGAAAATCTTCGGTGCTGTCACCGGTATACCAGATAACCATGCTGTACTGGTCCAAGGTCGACAGAGAAGGAGAACCCGAGACAATGCTTTCCCAGCGATGATAGGGAACATCTTTCTCATACAAGTCGCTCTGATAGAAATCCTCATACAGGTCACCACGATCATCATCCACAATAAGTATTCTTGTCCGGCCGGTGATATTCTCACGGCCGAAGGTTTTACTGTATGATCCGTTGTCGGACTCGATGGTGATAAAAATCGAATCAAAAGTGGGATTGGTTATTTCGGGGATAATGTAAGTTAATGGCTGTCCGAGATTATTTGTTTGCGCCCCGGAACCATTCAATATCGGATAGAATACGGACTGGGTACCATAGGTAATATTGGGATTATCGCTGGTGAGCGTAACTGTCGGATTTTCCGCATCCTTGCCGTAATTCTTTATAAAGAAATAGACCTCGAGAGTGTCGCCGGGATCATTGAATCCATCGAGAGAGGTGTTTATTATCAGGATCGAATCATCAATACAGTATGGGCGGGCCCAGTCGATATTCCCGAAAGTCGTGACACCATAAATTCCCCAGGTTATCCCGGAACCAAGGCCGCGCCAGGCATACCAGTGAAGGCCCTGATCCCAGGTATCGCGAACGCCGTAAAGCATATTCTCGTCGTCGTAACCGATTCCAGTCACGAAATGATCGGTTTCACCATCGCCATCGGTATCGACCAGCAAGACGACCGGGCGAAGATTGTCTATTTCGGTTTTATAATCTTCGAAAGAAAAGGAGGTGAAAACATGGTCCTGGGCGTCGGGATCAAGTCCGGGAGCGACCTGATTGATATAGCCCAGAAAACCAGCGGAAATGTCGGTAAACCAGCTCCAGCCATAACGATTCCAGTAGGCACTCTGCGATGTTTTCATATGGTCGGCGAGACAATTATCCTGATGGGCCCCTCCTGTTTCCGAGCGATCGGTATAAAGGTCGGGGGAGTAGTCGATCGGGCAGGCATAATCCTGGTAATGATCCAAAGATGACCCTCCGCATATGGGGCTGTTGCCGTCATCGGCAATCATGGCATTGACCGCGGCAGTCTGAGTCGAGGCGTCGCCAGGGATAAGATCGGGACCGACCATATCCCAGAATCCGATAACCATTCCGGTTGCCGTCGGACCGCAACCGTGGTGCCAGATATAGGCGGGGAAATCCGGGATAACCATCTGTGATCGTTTTTCGGGGACCAGGCCGCGATCGGTGCCGGGGGGAGGAATCGGTCCGGAAGTGCTTTGCTGGGCATAAGCGAATTGAAGGGGCAGGGATAATATTAAAAGGAGCGTTATTAACGAAAAATTTAACCTCGTCATGGCCTCTCCAGTCCTGTTGCGGCAGGACTCGATGCGTTGTGGAAGTATGTAATTAAAATAATTAATAATATAAATCTGTCAACAGTATAAGTTGGCGGGTAATATTCGATAAAAACAAAAGCGCGGCCGGAAGGCCGCTCTTTACCACATACATCACTGCCATTTAGAGGCAGATCGGGGCCGGTCCGGATTTGTACAGGCAACTTATAAGATAAGTGGCATCAAGAATGTTGATGCCCCCGTTACCGTTAGCGTCTCCGGTTTCTTCAGGGTCAGGATCTGAACCTCCTTTATATAAGCAATTAAATACGTAATATCGAGGATATTAATTGAGCCATTTCCATTGGCGTCACCGCACATGAAAGGCATTTGAATTCCTATACCGAAGGGCGACAACGAAGTGGCTTGCCCGCAAATAAAATTGTTTATGGCATCTAATGAAGTAGATATATCGGCTCAATCGTCCGCATTGTAATGTAATAGCAACAGAGATTCCTCGCTTATAGTATCTAAAATTTCCTCGTTATAATTTATACATGTTTGAATTAATCCGCGCAATGTGGCGGTTGATGTTATATAATATTAAGCTGGATTATCAACCGGCGTTATTATGAAATCTGCAGATGAAGGGCCAGTATCAGATATTAATACTTCTGTATTTCCATCCTGCAAAACACTATCAAAATCACTTCAACTAATCCACCTGGTGGTACATACGCACCTTCTCCGGCGCCCGTCGTGGTTGAATATGAGCAATCTCCCAAATGTGTCGGTTCAGCAGAAAGCGGACACGAATGGTTTTAGTTAAGACCTAGTTTTGGTAATTTGGTCTTAACAAAAGGAGTGTCCGAATTGTATGACGACATACAGCCTACCAGCCTTTTTTCTTCAGGATCCCGGATATTTTTTCATCGAGCTGGTTTTCAAAAAGCGACACCCGCTTGGATTGCGCCTCCTCGATTTTGGCCACCAGGGTGGCCAGGTCCGCCGGTTTTTCAAGGAAATCAACAGCGCCCAGTTTGACCGCTCGAACACCGTCCTGAACGGTGGCATGACCCGTCAGCACAATAACCTGGAGGGATGGCTGTTTCATAAGCATTCTTTTAAGGGTTTCGATACCATCCATTTCGGGCATGACGAGATCAAGAATAACGGCGTCATAATTTTGTCTTTCTATTCGTTCAAGAGCCTCGGGGCCGTTAGCGGCGGTTTCAACCTCCAATCCACGGGTTTCGATTCGCGCGGATAGAACGTCGCGAAAATCCTGCTCATCATCAACCAATAATACTCTGGCTTTTGCCATTTGTATCTCCCCGATAAAATTAATTACGCATATACTACCGGCCGAAGGATATCAATCCTTCAGTCCCGGAATTAATATTTTTATTTTGGTCATATTGTCTTCGAATTCAAATTGCACATTACCCCTGAGATCGTCAACCAACATATTGATATGTTCGATCTCGCCCCGCTCGCCGCCGAATCCTTCCGGTCCGTGTATTTCTATAAGGGCCATGTTATCCTCACGACCGATTTGTATCTGCACCGCATCATTCTTGCCGGAAGCGGCCAGAATCCGTTTTACAACCAGGTAAACAATCTGCTGGACAATAAACGGATTGCCTTTGATTTCCATGGGTTCATTATAGAAATCAATTTTAATCTCCGCGCCTTTGATTTTGGCCAGCCGATCAATCAAAGAAGTGAGATTCTCGAGCAAGTCGTTGAGTTCGAAAGCAGTTGTCGGGTAATCGGCACTGTGGGCAAATCGGTTGAGGCGTTTGATAATTTTGATTCCGCGCTCGGTTTGTCGAGCGATCTTTTCTGAAACGCGCTGGAGCTGCTCCTCGGTTATCGGTCGTCCCTGGATAGCCCCGACCAACAGGTCATCCAGAAGGCCGGCCGACTGGTCAATAATCGAAATGACATTGTTCAACTCGTGAGAGACCGAGGCCGTTATAGCGCCGAAAAAGGCCACGGCATCATGACCCGGTTCGGTTCCATCGATGGCGTTTCTATCATGAGTCATTTCGATTCGACCGCCTCCCGCATCTTTTTGACAAGGATATCAAGATCAATCGGTTTCGGTAAATAATCAAAAGCCCCCCGGGGAATATCTTCCATATTCAATGGCGAACCATGACCGGTGATCAATATAATCGGCGTATCCGGGTGTTCCTTTTTGATTACTCTCATGGTCTCCAGACCGCTTATTCCGGGAAGTTTCAGATCCAGGATAACCACATCATATTCCTTTTCGCGCATTTCCTGGATCGCCGTCGCACCGTTAAGACTGTAGGCGGCATCAATACCACGATACTGAAGCCTTTCAACCAGCGTGGTGACCAGTTCTTCTTCATCATCGACAAGCAGGACTCTGAATTCGGCCATAATCACTCCTGAAAGGCAACCCGCCGGCAGAGGCAGGGCAGTTTAACGACGAAACTCGTACCTTTTCCGAGTTCGCTGTTCACATTGATATTTCCACCAAGCTTTTGCACGATATCGAGAGTAATCGACAATCCCAAACCGGTTCCGAATTTTCCTTTGGTTGAATAAAATGGTTCGAAGATATGGCGAAGATTATCCTCGGATATTCCCATACCGTTATCGATAATGGTTACGGCGATCTCCTTTGATGAACATGGCGCCGCCGAAACATCGATATTGCCTCCGTCATCAACGGCGGCCAGGGCGTTGCTGACGATATTCAAGAAAACCTGTTGCAGCTGGCCGCGATCGCTTTCGATGGCCGGCAGATTTTCCGGGAAATTCAAGCTGATATTCAGATTACGATGGTTTATTTCACTCTGTTGAAACCCGACAACTTCTTCGAGTAAAATCTTGAGATCGACAACCTCGAAATTATCATCCATACGCTTGGCAAAACCCAGCAGGCGGTGTGTGACTTTGCTGCATCGTTCAACGGAACCGATAATCGACTCGGCCAATTTGGTCACCTTTTCCTTATTGGGGAAATTCTCGGTATGATGAGCCAGATCTTTGAGGAGTCCGGCTTTCTCATTGATAATGGCCAGGGGATTATTGATTTCATGCGCCACTCCGGCCGCCATACGTCCGATGGTGGCCATTTTATTGGTATATTCGATATTATGAAATATCTTGGCCCGCCTTTTATCCAGTTCTCTCAAGCGCTTGACGGTATGACTGGATCCGTATATTACCGCTGCCAGGATCAGGGTAACACTCAGAGCCAGGAACCACAACAGCCCGGTGCGGCGGTAAAACCAGTGAAGAAACGGGTTTTCCCGTTGTTTGATGACCATGAGGATAAAGGGAGAATCCCCAATAAAAGCATAACCGGAGGTCAGCCATTTACCGTTTTCATGGTACTCATCGACAACTTCGCGATGCCGGAAACGCTCCGGGACTCTAATCGACACCTTATCCAGAACATTGCCATAAAAACGGGATGCGGTCTGGAGAATCCCTTCCTGGTTAATTATAAAAGCATCCGTATTTTTTTCGAGGTCGAGAGAATATATCAGTCGATTGACAAGTTCCATATCGATGGTGGTTCTTATCACATAGAAGTCACCCTGTGGTTTTTCGTGTTTGAAGGCGATAATAAAATGGGGGAGATTCCGATGTCCCAGGAAGACATCGCTTACGTAAACGCCCCTGACCAGGACTTCGTTGAACCACTGCTGATCCTTGTATTTCTTGCCTCTCAGATCGTACGGGCCGACATAATAATTCTGATCACCATTGGATTCGATCAGGCCAATATCGACAAAACCGCCGAAAGCGTTTTTAAGATTCTGAAGAGCCGATTTCAATCCCTCCTGACTGCTCAACTCCTCATAGGAACGCTCATCGATCATTAATGAGAGAGCCGAGCGCCGCTCCTGAATGACGAATTCAAGAGTTTTCTGAGTATTACCCAGGACTCTCGAGATGGCATACATCGTTTCGGCGTGGTAAGCATCCTGATCCTGGTAGTAATTGATTATGACCAGTACCGCCAGGGGGATAAGCGCAACCAGTGAGGTCAGGATTATCGAGAGACGTTTCAACCTCCGGTACCGGGGAAGTCCCCCGGACGCCGATAAATCCTGCGATTCCAGTAATATCTCCGGATTATCGCCCGAAAGAGTCATAAAAATCTTTCCTTCAAACAGCCAGTTATTTCCATAAATAAATCAAGGCCGCCATTGATTGCCCCGGTTTCCAATCGGTTTTATTCTTCCTTGCTATTCGCACCCGATCCGGCAAGTTTCTGATAAGCCTCATTCATAACCTGCGCCAGAACATCGATGTTAACCGGCTTTTGCAGATAAGCAAAGGCTCCCAGTTCCTCGGCCATTTTTTCTTCCCGGTCCGAGCCGTGACCGGTCAGAATAATTACTTCCACCCGGGGATGATCACGTTTGATACGCCTTAATACCTCGATACCGTCAATGCCCGGCATCATCAGATCGAGGACCATGACATCGGGCGCATCTTTGCTGACGAAATCAAGAGCCTGTTCGCCGTCATACACCACCGATGAGGCGATATTCCGGGTTTGCAGTCTTTCCGAGAGAGTATGCACGAATTCTTTTTCATCATCAACCAGAAGAACCTTGGGAGGAACCTCGATATTCGCCCAGGGGTTGACCGCCGAGGCCTTGAAATCCGGGCCTATTTTCGTTTGAACGTCATTAACGCCGCTGACTTTGCCGGTGATTTTTTTCAATTCCTGTTCATATTGTTTCATGCGGACGACTTCCTTATTGATGGTCAGGATAACCCGCCCTGTTTCAGAAAATACATCGACATCGTGGCCCTCTTCGGTCAGGGCCAGATTGACCCGGGCGGATAAAATGAAGTCGCGGGCCATCTGCGTCGATCTCTCGTCCGAGGCCACCTGATCGCTCCCGGCGTGTTTTATAATCGTCCCCACCGCCTGATCGATATTCGAGGAATGCATCGGAATAACAATATCGTACAGGTTTTCGTCGTACGGTTCCCGGTTGTGAAGGAAACCGGTCCACTGAAGGTTGAGATTGTCATTTTCATGGATGAGTTTTTCGGCCGTTTTCTCGGACAGCGAATGCTTAAGCATGGCCTGTTTGATACGGTAATCATGATTGGCAATAATACAAATTTTTAAAACATTCGGAATGTGGGCAGGAAACAGATGGGTCGCAAAGCCGAAGAAAACCTTGTTATCCTCGGCCATTATTTCACTGAGAACGACCTTGAGGCAGGCGATGTGTTTTTCTCTGGCCCTGGTAAAGCGGTTGAACATCGGTACCGGGCCGTTAATCGATTTCAGGAGTTTTTCTTCGGGTATTTCGAACCTTTGCGCCGTTCTGGTCAATAGCTCCTTTTCAACGAATTCATAACCAAGGGTTACGGCTGTTTTCCCGGCAATGATATCGGCCTCGCAGAAGGAGCCGCCGAAGATTGCAATAATAGCCAATACGGATATCCTCCGTTTATATTCTCAACAATAATTTCTTTTATAAAATAACATGACCACACCATTTGGACAAGCTTATATGTAAGCTATGTATTAACAACAGGCACGGCAAGTCAAAAATTTATAATACGCCCGTGATATTTTCGATAAAAACCATGAATCCGTATAAGCAAATAAGTCTTGCAATAGTCCGGTCAATCTCATAACTTGGCCTTGTTGGATATATGGCTGATAATAAAAATCTCATTTGATAAAGACTGCTGAAATTGCGGTTTTGTAAATGGGTGGTTTTGTTCTGGTAGGGGGGTATATGGGCGGGACGCACCACCGATAAACTTTATGCCTGGTAGAGACAAGAATAACGAAATGAGAGGCCGGGCGGCCAATATACTCTCTGTCCTGTTTCCCTTTCTCAGGTGGTTCAAGAATTATAATACCGGTAGTCTTCGGGCCGATTTTATTTCCGGTTTGACCGTCGCGCTGGTTTTAGTTCCGCAATCGATGGCTTATGCACAGCTGGCCGGTCTGCCGGCCTATTATGGCCTGTATGCTGCCTTTTTGCCACCCCTGATAGCCTCCCTTTTCGGCTCCAGCCGCCAGCTGGCCACCGGCCCGGTTGCGGTGGTTTCGCTTATGACGGCGGCCACGCTGGAACCGCTGGCGACGGCGGGAAGCGGGAGTTTTATTGCTTATGCCATTTTACTGGCCCTTCTGGTTGGCCTTTTCCAGTTTATGCTGGGCGTATTCAGACTCGGATTGGTGGTCAATTTTCTCTCCCACCCGGTGGTCAATGGTTTTACCAATGCCGCCGCGCTGATTATCGCCACTTCTCAGCTGTCGAAGTTATTCGGCGTTTATGTCGATAATGCGGAACATCATTATATGACGGTCTATAATGTTATAAAGGCCACCATATCATATACTCACTGGCCGACCCTGGCCATTGCCATTCTGGCTTTTGCCGTAATGATAAGTCTGAAGCGGTTTAATCCGCGCATTCCCAATGTGCTGGTTGCGGTTCTGATCACAACAATCATTTCCTGGGCGATTGGATATGAGTATAATTACCGAACCGATATCGGACATATTGAGGATAGCAGGGCCATTGAGACAATCGGGGATTTTAATAGCGCGGTTGCCAGGATTAATGAGAAGAGCGAAAGGCGAGTCCAACTCGGAACTGAATGCGAACAGATCGGGGAACGTTACGGGCTTCAATCGGTCGAACATGTGGAGCTTCAAAATAGACTATGTTTGCTGAACCTGGAAATCGAGGAATCCAAAGGCGATGCCCGCTGGCTTCGGGAAAAGCTGAGAGGAATGCAATTTCTCGCGACCAGGGGTATCGGCGACCAGTTGGAGTTTCATAATCGCGGTAATGCGCAGGATAATCTGGAATATGACGGAAGAATCTGGAGAATTAAGGTCGGAAATAATCCGATTGATACCAATGCGGTGTTTTTCATGGGCGGCGGGGCCGTTGTCGGTAATATTCCGCGAGGCTTGCCCGGCTTTAAGATCCCCCAATTCAACTGGAGTATTGGCCTTAATCTTTTTCCGATGGCGATTATTATATCGCTGCTGGGCTTTATGGAAGCAATTTCCATCGCCAAGGCCATGGCTTCGAAAACCGGGCAAAGACTTGATCCCAATCGGGAATTGATCGGGCAGGGGCTGGCCAATATGGTCGGTGCCTTCAACCAGAGTTATGCGGTGTCAGGTTCGTTTTCACGGTCGGCCGTCAATATCCAGGCCGGTGCGGTCAGCGGGCTCTCCAACGTTTTCAGCAGTATGGTGGTGGTTCTCACTCTGCTTTTCTTTACGCCTCTTTTGTATCATCTGCCCCAGGCGGTTCTGGCGGCAATTATCATGATGGCTGTGATCGGACTGGTCAATGTCAAAGGATTTGTACATGCCTGGAAGGCCCAGAAATATGATGGTGTCATCGGCATTATCGCCTTTATTTTCACTCTTGTTTTCGCACCGCATCTCGACTATGGCATTATGATCGGGGTCGGGTTGGCCTTGATTCTTCATCTGCTCCGGGGCATGAAACCGGATATCGCCATGCTGTCCAAGCATCCCGACGGTTCCTTCCGGAACCGGCGCCGATTCGGGCTGGCCCAGTGCCGGCATATCGCCCTTATCAGATACAACGGCTCTCTTTTCTTTGCCAATGTCAACTACCTGGAGGAGCAGTTACTGGATAGAATTACCGCTATGCCGGAACTGAAACATGTTATTCTGGTTGGCAATGGAATCAACGAACTGGATGCCTCGGGAGAGGAAATGTTGTCTTTGCTGGTGACCAGGATGCACGAGCTGGGGTTTGATTTTTCGTTGAGCGGGTTGAATGATTCGGTTATCGATGCCCTCAAACGGACCCGTCTGTATGAGCGAATAGGGGAAAGGAATTTCTTCCGAAATGCCACCAACGCCGTGGCCGCGGCATATGAAAAGGCTCATGCCGGTTCGGATGAGAATCCGTGTCCCCTGATCGAAGTCATCAAGGTTAAGCCGACTCTTGATTATGAACTGGATAAATCCGAATCTATTTTATACCGGGCTTATAAATTCCACCGGGGTATCTGGAAGGGTGAACGACCCCGAAAAAACAATTCCGAATAAATCCAGGACGAGTTGTACCAGCCCAAATCATCAATTAAATGGCGCGGTATTATCTTTTAAAATCACTGGAACGCTGCCGTTGCCGGTTATCCTGAATTGCTTAAACTGAATTTATGCCGGAGGTCGGACTTGAACCGACATGATGTTGCCATCGGGGGATTTTGAGTCCCCTGCGTCTACCAGTTTCACCACTCCGGCATATCACAAAAACCAAATATAGCGATCCCCATAAGGCTGTCAAGATTTATCTAAGTGATGATTCCCGGGCCTAGAAATTGTAAATGTCGGACGTATCCTCGGGGTTCAGGAAATTGTTTTCCTCGGTTCCCGGCCCGACATAAAGACCCTTGGAGGGGTGAAGCGGACAGGTTTCCTGGGGGACACTCTCGGTCCGAAAAACCTCGCGCCGAACATTGACACATCGGTCGGTCGCCAGTTTCCCCGATTCCAGACATATATCGACGAATTCGATTCCTTCCGGTACCTCGAAATCCATAATCGGCAGGGAATCATGAGCCGCTTTCATGATTCCCGTCCAGATCGGCAGAGCGTTGGTCGATCCGGTCTGGTTTCTGCCAATCGAGGTTTTATCATCGAATCCCACCCACACTCCGGTGGTAATCTGGGGAGTATATCCGATAAACCAGTTGTCGCAGAAGTTATCCGAAGTTCCGGTTTTTCCTCCGGCCGGGCGGGTAAATCCCCGCCATCGGACTCCTCGTCCAGTACCGCTTTCGATTACCGACTGCATCATGTTAACCATGATATAAGCGGTTTGGGCGGAAAGAACCTCTTCCTTCTGGGCAATGGTATTATCCTCAATTACATTGCCGTAACGGTCATAGATTCGCGATATCAATCGGTACGGCACTTTGATCCCGCCATTGGGAAATACCGTAAATGCCGAGACCATCTCAATCAAATGGACGACCTCGGTTCCGATGGCCAGGGATGCGACCGGCCGCAGGGGGGTAGTGATACCCATCTTATGGGCATAGAAAATCGCCTGCTCCGGCTTGATACGCAAAAGTAGTTTAATAGCCACCAGATTACGTGAAAGTTTGAGACCGTCACGGAGCGTCATTTCGCCAAGGAATTTATTATCGAAATTGTGTGGACGCCAATCTTTGGTTCCGGGAATTTCCAGTTTGATGGAGTTGTCATAAAAAAGATCGCTGGGATTGAAGCCATTATCCATAGCGGCTGTATAAACGAATGGTTTGAATGAGGAACCGGGTTGAAGGAGTGACTGGGTGGCCCGGTTGAATTTAGTCATCTCAAAAGATTTGCCGCCGACCATTGCCAGGACATTACCGGTGGCATTATCGATTGATACCACCGCTCCCTGAATCTGCTTGTATATCCGGGTGGAATCGGACATGCTGTCGGTAGTGTCCGGGATGACTATGGTGTAAAAGGGATTATCCAGACCGTAGGTACGTTCAATTCGGGCCTGGATGGAATCAAGGCGTTCCTTAACCGCCGCTTCGGCCGCCTGCTGAAGTTTCCAATCCAGAGTGGTAACGACTTTCAAACCGCCGGAGTACAGGACCTCATCGCCATATTTATCCTGAATATATTTCCGAATTTCCTCGGTGAAATATGGGGCCTTACCCAGTTGCTCTACCGGGGGCGAAATATGAAGCGGTTCGGACCGAAGAGAATCGTATTGTTCTTTGGTAATACCACTATTGGAATAATAAGCATACAAAATACGGTTGCGCGCGGTTAACGATTTATCGGGATTATTAAAGGGCGAATTGATGGTCGGCCCTCGCAACATACCCAGCAGAATGGCGCAATCATTGATTGTCAGTTCATCGACATTTTTATCGAAAAAGGCCCGGGCCGCCGCCGATATTCCATAAGCCCGGTGAAAATAATACTGATTGAGATACATCTGGATAATTTCTTCTTTGGAATAAGTCCGTTCCAGCTTGATCGCGGTCAGAGCCTCCTTGAATTTTCGTTCCAGAGTTTTATCACGGGTCAGGAAAAGCATTCTGGCCAGTTGCTGGGTTATGGTCGAAGCTCCGCCGGCCTCGATATTCATATGAGCGAGATTCTTCAATGAGACTATTAGCAACCGGCGGGGATTAAGGCCCCAGTGATTGAAAAAATCCCGATCTTCAACCGCCAGCAACATATCGACCATTTGTTTCGGAATCTGGTCATAAGGTATCAAAACCCGGTTTTCGTTGAAATATTCCTGAAGAAGCGTCCCATCAGCAGAATAAATCTTGGTTTTCAGGGATGGTTCAATATTATGCAGGCGTTCGAAAGAGGGGAGATCTTTCTGGTAAATCCTGATAGTCCGATATGAGACAATTGCGATAAAAACACAGATAAGAATTCCTATGATAATCAGGGAATTTCTGATGGATTTCTTATTGATGGTTTTTTTCGTAACATTCATATTCATTGGCGTTATAATTTGCCCTTTTTATGAATCAAGTCAAGCAAAAAGACCTGATCCATTACGGTCTTAAAAGTGTATTTATGTGTTATACAACAATTTGCCTGACAGCGGCGCAAAATATTAGTCCTTGCCTTTTATCGATGATTTATTTATTCTCGTAAGAGGCTGGAAATAAATGCCTTAACTGAAATCGAAGGAGACCGATAACATTAGGAAAAGACATAATAATGCTAAGCGAATTCGAAAAACAATTTGAAATAATTGCGCGCGGTGCGGTCGATATCCTCCCCGAGGAAGAATTCCGGCAGCGCCTGAAAAAATCCATCAACCAGAATAAACCATTGCGGGTCAAACAGGGATTCGATCCCACAGCGCCTGATATTCATCTTGGCCATACCGTCGGAATCCGCAAACTGAAGCAGTTCCAGGAACTGGGGCATACGATAGTCCTGATAATCGGCGATTATACCGCCATGGTCGGCGATCCCTCGGGTCGTTCCGCCACCCGCCCCAGACTATCCTACGATCAGATAGTGGCCAACGCCGAGACGTATCAGCAGCAGTTTTTCAAAATTCTCGATAAAAATAAGACGGAAATCCATTATAACGGCGACTGGTTCAAGAAAATGGATTTTCAGGAAATAATGGAATTGACCGCCAAATTCACCGTGGCCAGGATGCTGGAGCGGGATGATTTCGAGAAGCGGTTCAAATCCAATGTTCCCATATCTATTCATGAGTTGCTTTATCCTCTGATGCAGGCGTATGATTCGGTGGCCATCAAGGCCGATGTCGAAATCGGAGCCACCGAACAGAAATTCAATCTCCTGACGGGGCGCGAAATCCAGCAGGACTACGGTCTGGAGCCGCAACTGGTTTTGACCATCCCCGTTCTGGTCGGAGTCGATGGTCACAACCGCATGTCCAAATCCCTGGGCAATTATATCGGTATCGATGAAGCATCGGGCGATATGTTCGGGAAAGTCATGTCGATTCCGGACAACCTGATATATTCTTATTTCGAGCTGGTTACCGATGTCCCAACCGATAAGCTCAAAGAAATCAAAGAGGCTCTCAGAAATGATACGGTTAATCCCCGTGACCTCAAGATGGAACTGGGCGAAACCATTGTCGGTATGTACCATTCGCGCGATGAAGCGATTCGGGCCCGGGACGAATTTATCCGAATGTTTCGGCATAAGGAACTGCCCGATGAGATTCCCGATTTCGATTGCCGATCCTATGGAGGCAAAGTCTGGATAATCAAACTCCTGACCGATTCCGGTATGGCTTCTTCCAATGGCGAAGCCCGGCGTTTGATAAAGGGAGGCGGCGTCAGCCTGGATAATGAAAAAATTTCCGATGAGAATCTGGAGATCATTATCGGAGATGATATGCTTCTCAAGGTGGGAAAACGAAGGTTTTTAAAACTGCGATGCCCGAGCTGATTGGAACCAATCGCCTGCGCGGGATATTATAATATATATGAAATATAAATTTATCGTCATATTTTTGTTATTTCCGGTACTGATGGTTGCCGGATGCGGCGGCGGCAGGAATATCAAAGGAATAAATGAACGGGAATTCCCGCAGGCGAATCTGCCCGATCATTATTCCGTGAGCGCCGCGGCATATAATTATTTCGTCAATGGCTCAATTTTTGAAATGATGGGTGAGATACAGATGGCCAACCGGCAATATGCCGAAGCTTTGAAACGTCAACCGGAATCTCGGGAAATCCGCTACGCTTATGCATCAACTTTCATGAATATGCGACTATTCGATCAGGCTATCATCGAAGCCAACAAAATTCCGGATAAAGATGTTAAAATCTGGTCTCTTATGGCAGATTGCTATCGGATGCTGGGAATCAAGGATTCGTCCATGCTGGCCTACGGTCAGGTTCTCGATCAGAATCGTGACAATATTCAGGCCTACTATCGTCTGGCTACTTATTATCAGCAGGACAGCAATATCGATTCCGCTCTCTGGGGATTTGAAAATATCGCCAGGATTTCACCTTCGAGCATTGTCTATTTGCAACTGGCTTCCCTTCAGATACAAGCCGGAAATCTGGACAAGGCCGAAAGCAGTTATTTGGAATCAATCAGGCAGGATGCCAGTGAAGAAAATATCCGCGCTTATCTTGGTCTGGCAACCCTGCTGGAGAGCCGGGGTGAGTTTGAGAGAGCGAAGGAATATCTGGAAAAGGCCGAAGATTTATCGCCACAGGATCTGGTTATAAAAGAAAAATTGCTGGATTTTTATCAGGAAGGCAACGATTTCCCCAGGGCTATTGATAAAGCGCATGAAATCCTGCAATACTCGCCCGATAATACCGGTATGGCCCGCCGATTGGCCATGATTTATTTCGAGGCCGATAGTATTAATCAAGCCGATTCCATTTTCACCGTCCTGATCGATAATGGCGAACAGAATCTGGTGGATTTTTATTATTCCGGCCGGATTGCCCTGATTAATGAGGACTTTGGACGGGCCAAGGCCGATTTTGCCCAGTTGACTATTCTGGCCGATTCCGTGGTGGATGGTTGGTTGAGTCTGGGATTGGTTTATCGTCTCCAGGATTCGGTCGATCTCGAATTAGCCACATACAGCTCCGGTATGAAATATGTGAAAAATGGATCCGATTCGGCGCGCCTGCTGTTTGCCGAAGGAGTGACCTGTGAACGCCATAACCGTTTTGATTCGGCGGTCGAGGCTTTCGAAAAGGTGATTGGCCTTGATCCCGACCACAGCCCGGCTCTGAATTATCTGGGTTATATGTTGGCTGATAAGGGGATACGTCTGGATTATGCCCGGAAATTGATAGAGCGGGCCCTGGAAATTATGCCGGATAATGCGGCCTATCTCGATAGCTATGGTTGGGTGCTTTACCGGCTGGGCGATTATGACCAGGCCCTGGAACAGCTTTTAAAAGCCTACCAATCCGAAAAAAACGATCCGGTGGTGACGGAGCATATCGGAGATGTCTATGCCGCCATGGGTGATCGAAAAAACGCCGCCCTGTACTGGAACCTGGCCCTCGACCTTGATCCCGAAAACCGGAATCTGAAGGAGAAACTCGAGCAATGAAAATCCGGCGATGGATCGCCATCGGATTGATACCTCTTTGTCTTTTGCCGCTGGTGATTAACTGCGCCAAGGTTATGGCACCGCCGGGCGGACCGGAGGATAAAACCGGTCCGGTCGTTCTGGAGACCTGCCCATCCGGCAATACCATTGGCGTTATCCCCGATAATAAAATCAGTATCCAATTTTCCGAAGGAATTGAGAAAAAAACTGTTGCCGGAGCCATTTTCATTTCACCTCGATTCGATGGCCCCCTGGAATATAAGTGGAAGAAAAACGATCTTATTATCACCCTGCCGGATTCCTTTGCCCCGGATATCACTTATGTCATTAATGTCGGGGCGGAAATCACTGACCTGCGCAAAAATAAAATGGATAACTCTCATATCTTCGCCTTTTCAACAGGGGAACAAATCTCCTCGGGCAATATTAGCGGGAGAATATTCCAGGGGGGGAATCCAGTATCGGGAATGACAGTCGGCCTATATCAGGCCTTCGAATCGCCTGATTCCATCCGGTTTGATTCGACCTATGCACCGTACTTGACAATATCCGGCAAAACAGGCGAGTATAAACTCGATTATCTTCCCGACGGGCAGTATTTTGTTCTGGCTTTCGACGATAAAAACCGGAACCAGTTGTTCGATTTCGGCAAAGAATCTTTTGGAATTTCGGATCGCCCGGTATCATTTCGGCCGGAATCAAGGCAGGAGATAATCGATTTTAACCTGATCGAACAGGATACCTCAAAAGTCTCGATTGTTTCAATATCCCTCACCGATGAAAATTTGATTAAAGTCAGATTCTCAAGGAATATCCCCGGTCATCTGATATATGACAACCTCGACCGGATTTTTCTTATTCCCGCCGATTCACTCCTGACGCCAATTAATCCTCTGGCCGTCAAGGAGAACAAAGACGAGAACTTTTCCACTTTTAATTTCTTTTTCCGGAATCTTCAAAATGGAGAGTATCGGTTTGAAATGTCCGGCGATAAGTGGGCTTCTATTTCCGGAGGAACCGAGATCACCGGCAAAACCATGACCATAGAACTTAATGTCGATAACAAGCCGCCGAAGATAGAATCCTTTTCGCATCAGGATAAAACAGTTTTCGCCGATGACAGCATCCTTACTTTCTCGTTTTCAGAGCCGATTGAAAGGATTAATAATAATGACAGCCAGATTACCGTTATAGATCTCGATAGTACCACCTATGCCTGTCGGTACCGGTGGCCGGATGCTTTTAATCTCGAGTTAACGGCAGGGGGGCTGAATGGCGGCAGGAAATATTCGGTAACCGTCGATGAAACCGTATTCAGCGATTATGCCGGTAACCTTATGGGAGATTCGCTCAGCCAATATGGCTTTTCTACTTATGATCCGGATTCTCTGGGGACCATTTCGGGATCGGTGAGAATCAATACGGCCCTGGAAAGCCAGGGATCGAAATATTTGATCTTTACTTCCCAGCAAAAGGTAATCCTGAAACAACGTTTCACCGGATCAGCCTTCAGTCTCAATATCCCGCCGGGGAATTATATTATCTCTGGTTTTCTTGACAGGAACGAGAACGGTAACCTTGATTTCGGAAGTCTTTTCCCGTTCAGCTATGCCGAAACTACGGCCCGGTATCCCGATACGGTCAGGGTCCGGGCTCGTTTTGAGACTGCCGGGGTAGAATTCGAATTCCGATAAGGACTGCCTATCGGTTTATCCCGCTTATTTATCAGTCCGGTACAATCACAGCCGCACCATTGAATCTACCCGCTCGCAAATCATCGAGAGCCTCGTTTACCCGGCGCAGAGGATAGGAATGAACCTCGGTTTCAACCGGCACTTTCGGCGCGACAGCCATAAACTCATCGCCGTCGCGGCGGGTCAGATTGGCCACCGATTTTATCTGGCGTTCGCCCCAGAGAATCGAATAGGGGAAAGAGGGGATATCGCTCATATGAATACCGGCGCAGATAACCCGTCCGCCCCGGGCAACTGCCTTCAATGCCAGCGGAACCAGCTCACCCACCGGGGCAAAAATGATGGCGGCATCCAGTTCATCGGGTGGTGTGTCCTCCGAGGCACCGGCCCATACCGCCCCCAGTCCGCGGGCAAAGATCTGGCTCGATTCGTCTCCGGTCCGGGTGAAAGCCAGAACCTCGCGCTTTTGATGACGCGCCACCTGGATTAAAATATGGGCGGCCGCGCCGAAACCGTACAATCCGATACGGTGTGCATCTCCGGTCATCCGGTAAGCGCGGTAACCGATCAGGCCGGCACACAGAAGCGGCGCCGCCTGCAGGTCGGGATAGCCCTTGGGAACCGAAAAACAGAACTGCTCATCGGCAGTACACATCTCGGCAAAACCGCCGTTGATCTGGTATCCGGTATATCTAGCCAGACCGCACAGATTTTCCTGTCCCGAACGGCAGTAGCGGCATTCTCCGCAACTGGAACCCAGCCATGGTACCCCGACTCGATCACCGGGTTTGAATCGCCGGCAATCCCGTCCGGCCCCGATTACCGTGCCAACAATCTGATGACCCGGAACGATCGGCAGGACCGGTTCGGTCAGATCGCCATCGACCACATGCAGATCGGTTCGACATACTCCGCAGGCATGAACCTTTATCAGGAGTTGATTTGGTGCGGGCGCGGGGTCCGGCAGATTTGTTTCTTTCAGCCTTTCACCCTGTTTTTCAAGTATCATTGCGCGCATGAATATCCGCCTTTGTATTATTTCAATGGTTTACGATCAGTGTTTTCAAGTTAATGACTGATAGTTTATTTGACAATCGGTAGTATTAAAAAATGGAATAAAAAAACGGGATCGATTTTCCGACCCCGTTGAAATTCGCAGGCGGTGAAAATTACAATTCACCCCACAGCTTAAGAACCACGCGACGATTTTTGGCGTTGGCATTTTTCTCATCGGGCATCGCCACCGGCTTGGTTTCGCCGTAGCTGACAGTGTACATACGATAAAGAGCCGCGCCGTACTGGTCGGCAAGAAACCTCTTGACCGATTCTGCTCTTTTCATGCCCAGGACCATGTTATAGGAACTGGTTCCGGCTTTATCGGTATGTCCGGCCACTTCGAGAAGCGATTTGGGATAATCAATCATCTTTTGTCCCAAACCCTCAAGATTATCCTTGGACAACTGAGTCAGGACGAAGCTGTCGAAATCGAAATTGACAACGCCTTCCCAGATAACCTGATAATTCTCAAATCCCTTTGCTTCGTTGAGAGCTTTATCGGCTTTGGCGGAAATCTCGGCGGTGGTTGTCTGAAGTTTCTTGATCTCATCGGAATTCATCACCGCCTGGGCTTTCACCTTATTGATATCGGCATCGACTTTGGCCTGCATTTCCGTCATTTTCTCGTCAACGTAACCTTTGCTGGCACATCCCGAAATCAGGAACGCCGCCACTGCCGCCAGAAGCAGTAATAATCTAAGCCTCATACGTTCTCCCTTTCCTTATGTTACAAATGTTTACTTCAATTTGGCTTATGATATAAAGATAATTGATATTGAAGTCAAGCTCAAAATAGACTTTTTTGGTTCACTGTTTGATGGCTCCGGCGGTGATGCCGGAAACAATCTGTCTTTGAAAGAAGAGGAAAATAACCAAAACCGGGATAACCGCAAGTGCCGATCCGGCCATCAAATGCTGCCAGTCAATCGCCTGATGACCCTGGTATAGAGCCAGCCCGACCGGTAGAGTCCGCACCGAATCGGAACCCGTCAGAATAAAAGGAAACAGGAACGAATTCCAATTAGTCAAAAAAACCTGAATAGCCAGAACCGCCAGGGCCGGTTTGCAGAGAGGCATAACTACCCGTAACAGAATATGAAATTCCCCGGCGCCGTCAATACGTGCCGCCTCCTCCATTGAGGATGGAAGAGTGTCAATATACTGCTTTATAAGAAAAATCCCGATAGGATTGACCAGAAAAGGCAATATCAGGGCGGCATAGGTATCATATAAGCCAAGATGAAACATAAGAAGGTAAAGCGGTATAATTAAAATATGAGCGGGGATCATCAAGACCAGAATCACCGAATAAAACAGGATGTTTTTGCCGATAAATTTGAATCTTGAAAAGGCATATCCGGCCATAAAACAAAACAGAATATTCCCGCCGGTTACGATCATACCGACGACTGTTGAGTTAATAAAATACTTTAACATATTGCCGGAAGTAGCTATATCATAATATATTGACATTGTAATTGATGGGCCGATCAGGTCTTTCGGGGTAAGGCCGGAGCCGGTCGGAAGAAGTGAAACCCTGAACATCCAGAAAAGCGGAAAAACCATTACCAACAAAATGGCGATCAATAATAAATATCTGAGGATTTTCATTGAATCCCCCGTTGCTTTAATAATCCCAGTTGCACCACGGAAAACACGGCGATGATAAAAAACAGAATATAGGCCGCGGCTGAAGCATAACCGAATTCGAATCGACTCAAGCCGGTCTCGTAAATAAAATAAACGGCTGTTGAACTGCCATAACGCCCCCTTGTCATGACAAATATTTCAATGAAAACCTGGAAGGATTTAATGGTGTTGATGACTATAATAAAAAGCAGGACCGGTTTTAACAAGGGCAGGGTGATACTGAAGAATTTCCTTCTGGCACTGGCTCCTGCCACCTCCGCCGCCTCATATAACTCCTCGGGAATCGATTTCAAGCCCGCCAGGAACAGCAACATATAGTATCCGACCGACATCCAGATATCCATGGCCATTATAGCGGCCAGCGAAGTCCTATTAGACAGCAGAAACCCGTTCTCCGGCGGGGAGATTCCAAGCATATCGGCCAGTAGATACAGGTAACCGTCCCGCGAATAAAGATTGCTAAAAATAAGGGCGATAACGACCAGCGAGGTGATCGAGGGCATGAAATAGCCCGAGCGGAAAATTGTTCGGCCGGGGAAGTTTCTGTTCAACAATAAGGCGAAAACCAGCGAGATAGCAGTGGTAATCGGAATTGTCCCCAGAACGAAAATAAAAGTGTTTTTCAAGGCGGTAAGGAATCCCTGATCGGAAAACAGCCGGATATAATTATCAAAGCCGACCCAGTCGAAGGTCGGTTTCATCAATCTGTAATCTGTAAATCCGAGAACCAGCGAATAGAGAAGAGGAAACAGCCAGAATGCCAGCAGGATGGTAATCCACGGCGATGCAAACAGGTAGCCGGCTAACTGGCGCGATTTCATTCTTCAAAAATCAATTTTTTTATCTTCTGGTTTGCCTCATAGAGCGATTCGGCAATCGGGGCATCATTAAAAAGAACATCTTCGAGAGTCGTCTCAATAATATCCTCGATATAAACCCAGTTGGGCGTGGCCGGAGTCATCTCCGAAAGACTCAACTGCTTGATAAATGTCTGCAAATTAATATCGGAGGTGAAAAACTCATCGGATGCCGCACTTTTGCTTGAGGGACTGGCCGAATAATTGGCTTTACAGAAAAGAACCTGGTTCTCCGGTGAGGCAAGATACTTAATAAAATCTATGGCCGCGGCTTTGTTTGGCGATGATTGACTGACCGCCAGATATTCGCCTCCGGCAAAGCTCTTACCCGGGAATTTGGGGCCCGGAATAAAAGTGGTGACGAAATTAATCTTCGGTTTTTCGTTTTTTATCCGCTTTAATAACCAGTCGCCGGATATAATCATGCCGATTTTGCCATCCAGAAAGGCATCCTCAAGCCGACGCTGGGTGTCCACCAGGGAACAACTATCGGTCAGTTCCTTATAAAATTTCAGGGCCGTGTAGGCCTTGTCGCTGGCGAAAACGACATACTTACCATCTTTGCTGACAATCCGCCCATCGGCCGCCCAGAAAAACGGCAGGAATTTCTTGTACAAGCGATGTTTCTCGGCGGCATTGGAACCGAATCCATGAATACCTTTACCCAGCGAATCGATTTTATAACAGGCCTCTTTCATTTGATCCCAGTTGAGGGGGACATAATTTTCGTCAAGACCGGCCTTTTGAGTCAGATCCTGATTTATGAATAACACTCGCGTTCCCAGAATCCAGGGGAAAGCGTATATTGAATCATTCCAGATTCCCGGGGACCAGCCGATATAATCAGCCGTATCGGTAATCACGGACAGGCCAAGATCGGCCAGTTTGCCGGCTGAAGAAAATTCCGCCACCCAGTCGGAACCAAGTTCGACTATATCCGGGGCAGATCCCGATGAAAAAGCAATGACGATTTTCTCATGGCCGTCAGCCCAGGTCAAGTCCGTAATGTTTATTTTAACATCAGGGTGAGCTGTTTCATAATCGGCCACCATTTTTTCGATGGTCGGCCTGATAGCCGGATCGGTCCAGAATTGCCACCAATCCAGGGTGACTTTATCCGATGTTTTATTTTTGCCGGTGCAGCCAAAACTGATCATGACCGCCAGTATTACAATAACTGCGAGTAGTATTAGTTTTTTCATAGTCCGAGGATATCACTCCCTTTGATTGATGTCAAGTCAAACTTTTTGTTGATCTTGAAGTTCGGTTATTGTTAACTCTATTTGTGTTTACCAAGCTACGATATCGCCGGTTATTAATCCAGATTATTCTTTTCGGTTTGGTTTTCGATGTTGCCTTGGCCGTCGAACCGAATTCTGATCCCGGCTGGCTGAAATATGAAACCATTCCCACCCTTCTGTTTTCCATTATCTCGCTTATTATAGTCTTATATGCCATCTGGTGGGTAAAGTCCGGCAGAAAATTCAATATTCGCGAAATTCCCGGCCTGAGGGCGGTTGAGGAGGCCGTCGGACGGGCTACTGAAATGGGTTCATCCCTTCTATATACCCCCGGCTATGGCGGCGATATTCAACGTCCGACTACCATAGCCTCCATGAATATTCTTTCTACGGTCGCCGAAAAGACGGCCGAATATGATTGCCGACTGATCTATCCGACTCACGACCCGGTTATAATGGCCGTGGCGCAGGAAGTGGTCCGCGAGGGTTGTATAAAGGCCGGTCATCCCGATCGCTATCGACCCGATGATATATTTTATATTTCATCGTCTCAATTCGGCTATGCCGCGGCAGTGGATGGTATTATCAGCCGCGAAAAACCGGCTTCGATTTTTCTGCTGGGGACATTCGAAGCCGAATCACTCATTTTGGCTGAAACCGGGAATTCTATCGGGGCAATTCAGATAGCCGGAACCGATTCGACCATTCAGCTGGCCTTCTTCATTGTTGCCTGCGATTACACCCTGATTGGTGAGGAGCTTTTCGCCGCCTCGGGTTACCTGTCGCGAAATAAAGAAATTCTCTCCTCGGTCAAGGCCCAGGATATCATAAAGATCGTTATTGCTGTCTTTGTCATTTTGGCGACTATCTGGGCAACACTGGACCCGTCCTCGACATGGTGGAGGTTTTAGGTGAAAACCAAAATACCACTGGCTGTCTGCCTGATTTCCGGGGTGATTATGTTTGTCCAGTATTTTTTATCTCATCCAGTGGCGATCTCGATTTATAGCAGTATCCTGGACTGGTGGCAGATAATTTTCGCTTTTACGCTGTTTATTGGGGTGGCTGGTTTTATAAAAATCAACCTGCAATCCATCAGCCGGAAAAAGGACCGGCCCTACCGATTGATTGCCCTGTCGGGCCTGATCCTGATGCCTGTTCTGGCTCTGATCGGCGGGACTGAATTCGGTTCGCCGTTTCTTTGGGCTTTTGAAAATATGCTGGCTCCGCTACAGGCCACCGTTTTTTCACTTCTGGCTTTCTTTGTCGCCTCAGCCTCATACCGGGGGTTCCATGCTCGTTCCATACCGGCGGCCATCCTTCTGGTGACAGCGGTCATTGTCCTTATCGGTCGGGTTCCGATTGCCGAGATGATTTCCGAATCGTTTCCCAAAATAACCTTCTGGGTGCAGAATTATCCTTCGATGGCCGCCCGGAGGGCCATCCTGATCGGAATCGGTCTGGGTTCCATGACCACAGCTCTGCGGGTTATCCTGGGAATCGAACGAACTTATTTGAGCGGTGAGTGATGAATCGACTTAAGATCAGATGGATTATTTTCGCGGGATTGGCCCTGGTTATTATTATTTCATATATTATTCGGATTGATCTTGATACTAAACCATCGCCTCTGGTACAGAAATCATATGATTATATTGAGTCTCTCCCGGAATCCACGGTGGTCATGTTCTGTTTCGATCATGAGGCTTCGTCGCTGCCTGAGATAAAACCGATTGCGCTGGCCATGTTACGTCACGCTATCAGGAAAAATCTCAAAATTATCGGCCTGTCCACCTTTGCCGAGGGAACCGCCATCGGTTATATGCTGATGACAAAAACGGCTCAGGAGTATGGCCGGGAATACGGTCGTGATTATGTCTTCCTTGGTTTCCGTCCGCAACATATTTCGGTTTTTCTGGCCATGGGTGAATCGATCAGCCATGCCTTTCCACTCGATTATCTCGGCAACAGAGTTGATACCATCCCCATGATGCGGGCAGTCGATAATTATGATGATATCGATATGGTCATCTCCATTGCCGATGGTGATCGGACCACCCAGTGGGTGGAATACGCCGGGGCCCGCTATCATCAGAAAATAATGGGTGGGATTACTTCGGCCATGATAACCTCGTACGATCCCTATCTGGCCTCAGGTCAACTCTATTCGGTGGTTGGGGGACTGGTCGGGGCGGCCGAGTATGAAATCCTGCTGGGGACGCGCGCGGCCGGGAATCGCGGGATTCTGGCCCAGACCTCGGCTCATATATATGTGATTGCCATGATCATAATCGGTAATATTGTTTATTTCAGGATGCGGAAGGGGAGAGGCTGACAGTGGAAATGGGTGTTCTCATTGCCGGTATTCTGACTTTGGCTATATATTCGTTCTTATATCGCGATAACCCGTTTTACCGGGCGGCTGAATCATGGCTGATCGGCCTATCAATCGGTTATATCCTGGTTATCAACTGGCAGAAAGCGGTAGTTGGACTTCTCCTGGTGCCGCTGTTTCAGGATGGACACTTGTGGCTGATTATTCCCCTGGTCCTGGGGCTTCTGATGTTTTCGCGTTTCACCGGAAAATCATCATGGTTGTCGAGAATTCCGATTGCCTTCATGATCGGGACCGGGGCCGGGGTAGCGATTCCGGCCATGCTTTATGCCCGGACTCTCAAGCAGATGTCGGCCACGGTGATGCCTCTTTGGGATGAGGGCGGATTTAATTTCGAGGCGCTGGTGGTTATGATTGGATTGATCGCGACTCTGGCTTATTTCTATTTCAGCCGTGAACATAAAGGTCCAATGGGAAAACTGGCCAAACTGGGCACTTACTTCCTGATGATTTTCTTCGGGGCCACTTTTGGATATACGGTCATGTCGCGGATGTCGACTTTCATCGGACGGATAGATTTCCTGCTGACCGATTTCCTGCATATACTGTCATGATTTGTCCCAAATGCAAAATAAAGATGGTCGAGCAGAAACGTTCGTTTCATAAACAGCGTAAATGGATTTGTCCCCGATGCGGCCGGGTCCGTTTTCAGGAAAGTAAAAAACCAAAATGATAATAGATTTTGGTCGGGAATATTATGGAAATAAAGATTGGCACATCGGGATACAGCTTTGATGACTGGAAAGGAGAATTTTATCCGCCCGATATCAAAAAAGGTAAAATGCTCGATTTTTATGTCCGGCATTTTAACACCGTAGAAATCAATTCGACTTACTATCGTATCCCGCATCCAGCTGTCATGGCCAATATCGAAAAAAAGACCCCGGCCAATTTCGAATTTATAATCAAAACTCCGGATACCCTGACTCATCGTCGGCAGGATATCGAGAAAGCCATTCCAGCCTTTAACGACAGCATTCGTCCGATAGCTGAAGCCGGTAAGTTAAAGGGCCTGCTGGCCCAGTTTCCCTTCTCTTTCAAATATTCGCCCGATAATCTGGCTTATATCACCGATTGTCGGGAACGCTTGAAACCATATTCGCTATTTGTCGAATTTCGCCACGACAGCTGGGTTAACCGGGTGATGTATGATACCTTCAAGGCCGGGGAGATCGGTTATGTGGCGGTTGATGAGCCGCAGTTGAAGGGTATGCTCAAACAGGATCTCTTTAACACCACCGATACCGCCTATATCCGTTTACATGGACGCAATGCGGAAAAATGGTGGACGGGCGGACCGCTTCGTTATGATTATAATTACAGCCCCGAAGAACTTCGGGAATGGAAAGAGAAAATAAGCAAGCTGGAGGGCAAGGCGGGAAAGGTTTTTATTTTCTTCAACAACTGCCACCTGGGACAGGCCGTCAAGAACGCCCGGGAGATGATACAACTTTTCGAGTCTTAGATTTTTGTTGACCGGACTGGAAATATTTCGGATTATTGCCATCTATTGAGGCTATATGGGCGAATATCTACGTTTGGAAAATATTAGCAAAGCCTATGATGGCAAGATGGCGGTCGATAATCTAAGCCTGTCGGTTTCCCGCGGTTCAATTTACGGCATTATCGGACCCAACGGGGCCGGTAAAACTACCACCATTAGAATGATTATGGATATAATTGCGCCCGATTCCGGGCGAATATTAATCGATAGCCATAAAATCGGCGCCGATTTTCAAAATATGGTTGGCTATTTACCCGAGGAGCGGGGGCTATATAAAAAAATGAGCCTGATCGAGGTTATCACTTTTTTCGCTCAATTAAAAGGTTTTCCTCGAAAAAAAATCATGGAGTCGATCGATTCCTGGCTCGAGAAAATGTCACTACTGGAGTATAAGGAAAAGAAGGTCGAGGAACTTTCCAAAGGGATGCAGCAAAAGCTGCAGTTTATCACCACCATGATTCATCAGCCCCGGCTAATTATTCTCGACGAGCTGTTTTCCGGGCTCGACCCAATCAATATCGAACTTATTAAGGATATTCTCCTTGAGGAAAAGCGTAATGGTACTACAATTCTCTTCTCCACCCATGTGATGGAGCAGGCCGAGAAGTTGTGTGATTATATCTGCTTGATCAACGGTGGCAGGAAGGTACTTGATGGTCGGCTGGCGGATGTTAAATCCAGATTCGGGACTAATTCCATTCAGATTGAAATTGAAGGTGATGGCGGCTTTGTTTCGAATATCACGGGAGTCGATAGGGTTATCGAGTTCAACAATTATATCGAATTAAAACTGGATGATAAGGCCGATTCTCAACAAATTTTAAATGAAATATCCGGCCGCGTTAAAATCAGACGATACGAAATTATGGAACCATCGCTGTACAATATTTTTATCGATGTGGCTGGAGGAAAACCAGGAGAATTTCCCGAGCCGGAGGAGAAGTGATGTCCAAGTTGTGGATTGTTATCTCCCGTGAATATGCTCAGGTGGTTAAGAAAAAATCATTCCTGGTCGGTATTTTTCTTACCCCGATATTCATGATTATGGTAACCATTTTACCGGCTCTTCTGGCGCAGAAAAAATCAAGCAGTACCGAAAACATCGCCATTATAGATTTAGATAATCAGGGAATAGGGGAGAGATTTCGAGAAGTATTGGCCGAATATAAAATCGATGATGGCAGACCGGCATATGATGTCAGGGAGATCTATTACGCTGATCCCCAAGATTCCTCCGGAATAGCCTCGATTCGGCGGGAGCTTGATTCTCTGATTAATGCCAAAGAGTTGAAGATGTACCTTGTTCTGAATCGGGGGATTGAGAATAATGATTCATGCATTATGGTGGCCAAGTCTTTCGGGTTTGTGACCGGTTCTCGTCTCGATCGGGGTATTTCCAGGATTCTGGCAGGCCGAAGACTGGAAAAATCGAATATCAATCTGGCCGTGGATTCGGTTTTACACCTGGCTCGTAGTGTTGAATTTACCATGGAGGCGCCGGGGGGGAAGAAAAGAGATTTTCTGACACTCTATTTGGCCGGGATTGTGTTTGTCATGATCATTTTCATGACCGTGATAGGTTATGGTCAGATTTTAATGCGGGCCGTTATCGAGGAGAAAAATTCCCGGATAATCGAAGTCCTGGTTTCTTCCATTTCACCGTTTCAGTTGATGGCCGGAAAAATAATCGGGATGGGCCTGGCCAGCCTGACCCAGCTGGGAATCTGGATTTTAATCGGGGCGGTCATTTATAATTTCAAAGGCACATTGAATATTAATGCCGATATATCCGGAGTCATTTTTAATCCGGTTCTGATTGTCTATTTTGTTATTTACTTAATTCTGGGGTATTTGCTGTTTTCAACCCTTTTTGCTTTCATCGGATCGATAGTCAATTCCGACAAAGAGGCTCAGAATTTCATTTTCCCGATTACCATGATATTGTTGCTGCCGGTCCTGATTGCCATGAATGTTGTCCAGGAACCGGATTCCACTCTGGCTACGACCCTATCATTGATTCCTTTTTTCACGCCGACCATGATGATTCTTCGATTGAATATTATCGGGGTGGATCATTTCAGCTTTTCGGAACCGATCATTTTTCAGGCCACTCTTGGGGTGATCCTGACGATAATAACAATATTGATAGTGACCTGGATCACTTCACGGGTTTTTAGAATAGGAATTCTGATGTACGGCAAACGACCGACTTTGCCGGAAATTTTAAGATGGATGAGGTACAAATGAAATCATACCGGATACATAGAAAGCCGGGCGTAATTATTATGTCGCTTCTGGGGCTGTTTGCCCTTTATTTGATAATCGAAAACGTGGTTGTCAAGGTTTCAGAATCAAAACCGGTTTTTGATATTCCTCAGCTTAAAAAGTCAGCCTGCTTCGATTTTGAACTGCCGGACAGTAATATTTCGCGGTCATTGTATCTCAATCTTAAATCAGCCATAGCCATTGACAATAAATCCAAAGAAGTCCTCTATTGCTATAATGCCGATGAAATCCGGCCGATTGCCTCGATTTCCAAACTCCTGACGGCTATGGTAGTTCTTGACCATTACCGTCCCGACAGCGTTCTGACCATAACCAGGGAAGACGGTCGAAGTTCGGCCCGTTCATTATTTCGGGTAGGGGATAAGGTCAGAGCCGGGGATTTGCTCCATGCCGCTCTTCTGCAATCGGATAATCGAGCCGCCAGAGCACTGGCTCGTTCGGTGGCCGGAAATTATGAAGATTTCGCGGACCTAATGAATAAAAAGGGCGACGAAATCGGTTTAAAAGACACCAAAATGTATGAGCCTACCGGACTTGATGAACGCAATCGCTCGACTGCGGCTGATTGTGCGCGTCTAATCAATGCCGCTATTTTGAATTACCCCGAAATCTCGCGTATTACCAGTCTCAAGAAATACACTATTACTCCGGTTAATCGTAAACGATCCAAAAGACTGGTCAATACCAATAAAATGGTTTTCTCCAAATACCGGGTCAAAGCGGGTAAAACCGGATACATTATCAAATCGGATTACTGCCTTGCGACCATATTGGAAAACGGCGCCGGCCGACAGGTTACGGTGGTTGTATTAGGGGCGCCGGGACCGCAAACCCGTTTTCGTGAGGCCCGCCGTCTGGCCAATCATGCTTTCCAACGGCTGCAATCGCTGGCTGATTCAAATTAAAGGATTACTTTAAAAACGGGACCGATTGAAGGGTATTCTAGGCTACGATAATTTAAATATTACCGCCACATCAGTTTGAGAATAGGATATGGGACGTTGGGGATTTTGTTTTGGCTTTACGGGATAATAGCCCAAGATATTTTGCTCGGGTCATATAATGGTTAATGAATAAAGGGAATAACAGACAGGGGAAACATATAATACTAACAATGCGGTGTCTCTAAAGATATATTATGTTAACTTATATATTGATTCTACTATCCTTCTGCCATAATCAGTATAAGTTCTTCTTATTTTACAATCAGGTTTAACAGGCGATTTTGAATATAAATCTCTTTAACAATTCTGCCATTATCCGTGTAGTTCTTTACACGCGGCAACTCCAGAGCCTTGGCCACCACTTTTTTCTGATCAGTGTCTCTTTTGACAACCATATCGGTCCGAAGTTTACCATTAATCTGAATAGCAATGGTCACATTATCAAATTCAACCGAATTGGGATCGAATTCGGGCCATCTCGATTTAACCACAAAACCCTCACCACCACAAATCTGCCACATTTCCTCGGCCAGATGCGGTGCCAGCGGCGCTATTAGTTGAATGGTTTTCAGAATGATATAATCATTAAGATTGTCATTATTTATTTGTTCCGATTTATAGGCCGATTCCAATTCCATAAGAGCCGCAATCGCCGTGTTGAACTGAAGACGATCAATATCCTCGCTGACTCTTTTTATGGTCTGGTTCAGTTTGGTATATATCTCGCTTTCATAGGTCGTCATATTATCGGATTTAAAGTATGACTTTAAGTCCGGTTTCGAGCCGCGATAATATCCGGCCAGCGGGAAGAAACGGTTTTTAACGAATTTTTCCATTCCCACCAGGCCTTCTTCGGTCCAGATAACTTCCTTTTCAGCCGGGGCCGTGAAAAACATCCTCAAGCGGGTTATATCAATCCCGCGACTGTCCATCAAGTCAATCGGTGAAACCACATTGCCTTTTGATTTCGACATGACTTCGCCTCGAGCATCACAAACCATGCCCAGATTAAACAGCTCCCGGGCCGGTTCTTCATCGTTCACCCAGCCCAGATCCTTAAGGAATTTCTGGAAGAATCGGAAATAAATCAAATGGCCGGTGGCGTGGGTAATACCTCCGATATATTTATCGATAGGCATCCAGGCCGCGGCTTTCTGCTTGCCAAATGGCTCCCGGTCATTGTTGGGATCGGTGTAGCGCAAATAATACCATGAGGAACAGACGAAAGTATCCATGGTATCGGGGTCGCGCTGAGCCTTTCCTCCGCATGACGGGCATTTGACATTCATATAGGCCGACACATCTGCCAGCGGCGAGCGCCCTTTGGGCAGGTAACTTTCCACCTCGGGAAGCAGAACCGGCAGGTTTTTTTCCGGGACCGCTACCGGACCGCAATGGTCACAATGAATAATCGGGATAGGTGCGCCCCAGTAGCGCTGGCGCGAAATCAGCCAGTCGCGCAATTTGTAATTAACTTTACCGCGGCCAAAACCATTTTGCTCGGCAAAACGGGTGATTTCTTCGATAGCCCTTTTTCCCGCCAGACCATTGAATTTATCGGAATTGACCATTACTCCGTATTCGGTATAAGCATCAGTCATTTCATCAAGGTTGAGAATGGTATTTTTGTCCGGGTGAATGACTATTTTTATCGGGATATTATATTTTCGGGCGAAAAGGAAATCCCGGCTGTCATGAGCCGGAACGGCCATAACCGCCCCGGTGCCATATCCGGACAGAACATAATCGGCCACCCAGAGCTGAACCCGCTCACCATTGTAAGGATTAATGGCGTATTTACCGGTAAAGACCCCGTCTTTATCATCAGTAACGGCCACCCTTTCTATCTCCGAGCGCATCATCACCTTACGCCGATATTCCTCGACTTTTTCTTTATCTTCACCGGCAAGATTAAGCTCATCCACCAAAGGTGATTCCGGGGCGATTGCCATAAAAGTAACCCCGAAAATAGTGTCCGGGCGGGTGGTGAAAATCGGCAGTTTCTCGCCCGTTTCCTCAATCGTGAAATCTATTTCGGCCCCATAGGAACGGCCGATCCATTCCCGCTGCATTGTTTTAACGTTTTCCGGCCAGCCGGGAAGAGCCTCCAGGCCATCGATCAGCCGGTCGGCGTAATCAGTAATTTTGAAATACCACTGGTTGAGTTCTTTTTTCTCGACCGGCGTTTTGCACCTTTCGCACTTGCCATCGACCACCTGCTCATTGGCCAGCACCGTTTTATCTTCCGGGCACCAGTTGACCCAGCCATTCTTGCGGTAGGCCAATCCCTTTTTGAACAACTGGATAAACATCCACTGAGTCCATTTATAATAATCCGGATCACATGAAGCCACTTCCCGTGACCAATCAAATGATATCCCGGTTTTTTGCAAAGTCGCCCTCGAGACCGCAATATTCTTGTTGGTCCATTCGGCAGGATGCAATCCGCGCAGAATGGCGGCCCTTTCAGCCGGCAATCCGAAAGCATCCCATCCGAATGGATGCAAAACATCACGGCCTTTCATCATCTGGTATCGGGCAATAGCATCCCCCAGGATATAATTGCGGAAATGCCCCATATGAATGTCGCCGGAGGGATAGGCGAACATAACCAGCATGTAATATTTATCTTTATGCGGCAGATCGGAAGATTTGTAAACCCGTTTTTCATTCCAGATTTCCTGCCATTTATTCTCTATCTTCTTAAAATCATAGATTATAGGTCTTGTCGTTTCACTTTTCATTTTAAATATCCATTCTCTATTCGGCCGAAAAACCGAATGTATATAAAATCCGCCTGTTTATCAAGAATTTTCGGTTATGGCCGTGAAGTTCTTAATGTTCCCGGGTGAGATCGGAGAAACGGAAACGGTTTAGTAAAATGGTACCGCTCGAATATGAATTCATTACCGCTCCCTTTACTTTTTCGATACCGCCTAAGAAACCGCCCCCGAATTTATTTAATACCGAGTAGGTGGTATCGATGGCATAGACGGCATGTCTGGGAAGGCTGAAACCGTAACGGCTTTTTTTGAAAAACGACATTGAAAATCCCCGTTCATAGCCTGTTTCCAGGGCCAGGCTTTCAATCCTTTCATCAAAGCGCCCAAAGGGATAACTGATGTAGCGGACCTTTGTTCCGATAATTCGTTCCAGTTCTTCTTTCGATTGTTTCAATTCCAGTCGAATTAGCCTGTCTGAAATCCCGGTCAAATCGGTATGGGTCATTCCATGAGAACCGATTATAATATTATTACGCGACATTTCCGCCAATTGCTCTCTGTTAAGGTGTCTCAGGGTGCGGAAAACGGCAGAATAATCCCATGAAGCCGGTTTACCGATAAAACCGGCCGGGATAAAGATGGCCGCCGGGATTCCAAGTTCCGCCAGGATCGGGTAAACCTGCATATATATCATTTCGAAACCGTCATCGAAAGTAATGGCGACATCCCCGGCCTCTCCCCCGGATTTGATAAATTCATCAAGAGAAACAAATCGATATCCGCATCTTTGGATATTGATCAGGAGTTTTCTTAGTCGGTGCGGTTGATAATTATTCATATCCAGAATAATTTCCGGATCAATATTATGAAAAGCCAGAATGGTCATGGAATATATTATAAATGATATTCAATAATCAGGCAAGGATCGACCAATTTACCTGGTTGAGATCTTTCCGGCTGGCCGAACCAAGAGCAGTAACGGTGGCATTATTGGAATCAAATATGATTCTCGAAATTTCGATCAGATCATCGGCCGTGATGCTGTTAATAGCTTTGATGGCATCGCGAAGCGAAAAATAGCTCTCGGTCAGGGTTTCCTGGCGGCCGAGCCGATTCATCCGTCCCTGGGTCGATTCCTGTCCGAGAAGCAAACTGCCCTTAAGTTGATCTTTGATTTTCTCGATAGTCGTTCGGGATAATCTTCTGGTTTTCATTTTGTGGAATTCCCGCAACATGGTTTCCAGGGCCTCATTCAACCGCGAGCGATCAGTAGCCAGATAGGCGCCCAGGATACCGCAATCACGATAAAAATCGGCAAAGGTATAGACCGTGTAGGCAATACCTTTATCCTCTCGGATTTTTTGAAACAGGATCGATGACATCCCGCCGCCAAGGTAATTATTCAGGGCGAGGAGGGTAATGCGCCTTGAATCGGCATAGGAGATACCGGGAAAACCGACACAAATATGCGTTTGATTGGAATCATTGCGGAAAAAATCAGCGGTAAAACCGCCCGGATAAACAGCCGGCTCTCCCCTGTTTTCGCATCCGGCCGGGAAATCGAGTTTGTCTTTGATCAGATTGACCAGTTTCCGATGCGATACATTTCCAGCCGCGGACACCACCACCCGGCCGCCGCGATAATGTCTATTCATATAAGCTTTAACAATCGGACGGCTGAAAGAGCGGACAATTGCCTCGGTTCCCATAATTGGTCTTCCCAGCGATTGACCATACCAGAAGGAATTGGAAAACAACTCGTGAATATGATCGGCCGGGGTTTCGTCGATTTCCCTGATTTCTTCGATCACCACCTGCTTTTCGCGTTCAATATTGGCCGGGGTGAGAGTGGAATACATCAGGATATCGGCCAGAACATCGACCGCCTGATCCAGGTGTTCATCGAGCACCACGGCATGATAGCAGGTTTGCTCGCGTGAAGTGAAAGCGTTTAGAGAACCACCCAGCGATTCCAGCGAAAAGGCAATATTCTGGGCCGTTCGATTCCGGGTTCCCTTGAACAGCATATGTTCGATGAAATGAGAAATGCCGTTTAATTCGGCGCTCTCATCGCGGGAACCGATATCGATCCAGATTCCGATTGCCACCGAGCGGGTATAAGGAATCTTTTCCGAGACAATCCTGAGCCCATTGGTCAGGATTGTCTTATTATATAGGGCGTTCTCCCTGATAGCGGTCATATATTCTTAAATTCGCAGGACCGGGTATCAGTGATTCTTTTTCAAGATAGCCTTGCGGGAAAGTTTGACCTTTCCCTCGGGATCTATGGCAATCACCTTGACCTCGACCCGGTCACCGACCTTGAAGAAATCCTCAACCTTGGCCACATGACTGTGATCGATTTCGGATATATGTAAGAGACCGTCTGTCCCGGGGAGAATTTCCACAAAGGCGCCGAAATTGGTAATCCGGCGCACGCTTCCGTTATATATCTTATCAATCTCCGGTTCCTCGACAATCGCCTCCACCATTTCTTTGGCCTTCATGCCGGCCGCGGCATCAACCGAAGCGATCAGGACAGTCCCATCGTCGCTGATATCGATCTTGGCACCGGTTGCTTCGACGATGGAGCGAATAATCTTACCGCCCGGGCCGATAACCTCACCGATTCTTTCCGGCTTGATCTTAATGGTGATAATCCTTGGGGCATAACTGGAAAGGTTCTCCCGGTGCTGGGATATAACCTCATTCATTTTGCCCAGGATATGTAACCGTCCCTGGCGGGCCTTATCCATAGCCATGGCCATGGTCTGAAGATCGATCCCGGTAATCTTGATATCCATCTGGAAAGCGGTAATGCCTTCGGACGTCCCGGCCACCTTGAAATCCATGTCGCCGAAATGGTCCTCATCCCCGAGAATATCGGTCAGGATGATAACCTTGTCGGTTTCCTTGATCAATCCCATGGCCACTCCGGCCACGGCCGCCTTGATCGGGACACCGCCGTCCATCAACGCCAGCGAACCGCCGCAGACGGACGCCATCGAGGATGAACCGTTGGATTCCATAATGTCGGAAACGATCCGGATGGTGTACGGGAAACGCGTTTCGTTGGGAATAATCGGTTGCAGGGATCGTTCCGCCAGAGCCCCATGACCGACCTCACGACGGCTGACACCGCGAATCGGACGCACCTCGCCGACTGAAAAAGGCGGAAAGTTATAGTGCAGCATATAGCTCTTGGTCGATTCACCTTCCAGATCATCGATTCTCTGCTCATCGATTTTGGTTCCCAGGGTCATGGTCACCAAAGCCTGGGTTTGTCCCCGGGTGAACAGGGCCGAACCGTGAGTCCGCGGCAGAACGCCCACTTCGACCGTGATCGGACGAACCTCATCGGTTCCCCGGCCGTCGATTCGGAGACCTTCCGCCACAATCATCCGACGCATGATAGCGGCATCGACATCATGGATGATGGTGGCGATATCGCCTTGCTTTTCGGGAAATTCCTCGGCCAGATTCTCTTTGACTTCTTCGGAGAGTTGATGTTTTTTGCTGCGCCGTTCGTCTTTGTCGGCGATACGATTGTACTCATTCAGGCGGGTTTCAATCATCCCCGTCACGCGGCTTTTGAGAGCCTCGTTAATCATGATGGGAGTGAATTCGAATTTCGGCTTACCGCACATGGCTTTCAATTCGTCGATTTTGGCCACGATTTTTTTAATATATTGATGGCCGAATTCAAGAGCCTCGAGCATATCGGCTTCGGAGATTTCCCTGGCACCCCCTTCCACCATGGTAATCGAATTCGCCGATCCGGCGATGGTGATATTGAAATCCGATTCCTCGATCTGGGCGAAAGTCGGGAAGACGATCAATTGCTTATCGACTCGACCGACCCTGACCCCGGCAATGGTGGTGGTAAAGGGAATGTCGGAAACGACCAGGGCCGCCGAAGTACCCGTAACGCCCAAAACATCGGCATCGTTTTCAAGATCTGAGGATAGGACGATATTATGAACCTGAACCTCGTTGCGAAATCCATCGGGGAAAAGCGGCCTGATAGGCCGGTCGATAATTCTCATGGAGAGTATTTCTTTTTCGGAGGGCCGTCCCTCGCGCTTGAAAAATCCGCCGGGTATTTTTCCGGCGGCATAGGTTTTCTCGCGATAGTCAATCGTCAGCGGGAAGAAATCCCGATCTTCAAGGGGTTCTTCGCTGGCACACGCGGCCGACATGATTATTGTGTCGCCGAGACGTACCAACACCGCCCCGTTGGCCTGTTTGGCCATCTTACCGGTCTCAATGCTCAGCGTTTTTCCATCCAGTTCCAATTCAACATGATACATAAATAAATCCTTCTTCCCGGTTATCGTCTGATATTCAGTTGCGTGATTAAATGACGATAACTCTCAATATCACGATCCTTCAAATAATCCAGCAGCCGTCTTCTCTGACCGACTTTCTTGAGCATCCCGCGGCGGCAGTGAAAATCCTTACGGTGAATTTTCAGATGCTCCGTCAGCCCGTTGATTTCATCGGACAGAATGGCAATCTGGACTTCCGGGGAACCGGTATCCTTATCATGCAACCGGTATTCCGAAATGATTTGCTCCTTACGTTCTTTGTTCAGAGTCATTTTCTTTTTCTCCTTTATTCCTTCGACATTAATACATTCTTTTTATCAATTTCCAGCTGCCTGATAAGTTCCGAGGTTTCGGTATATTTACGGTTTTCCCGAATAAAGATTTCGGGATAACAGAAAATCTCCCGGTCATAAATATCCTCGTTGAAATCAAACAGATTAACCTCCACCGATCGCTCGGCGCCGGGATTGAAATTATTCTTGCCGATAAACATCATCCCGTCGAATGTCTGCTTTCCCATTTCCGCCCGGCAGGAATAAACCCCGTCGGCAGGCAGAAGTTTTCGGGAACTGACTTCCAGATTGGCCGTGGGATAACCGATTTTCTTGCCCAGTCCGATTCCGCGGATGACTCTGCCGCCGATCGGATAAGGATGTCCCAGGAGGCTTAAGGCCTGCGAATAATTATTCCCGGCCATGGCTTTCCTGATACGGGTCGATGAAATCGGGCGGCCGTCAACGATAACCGGATCGACAATCTCCAGTTCAAATGAATACCGGCGGCTCAAATTCATGAGATCGTTGATCGTCCCGGAGCGATTTTTGCCGAAAGCATGATCGTAACCGACGATTAACTTAGCCAGGTTCATTTTCTCCACCAGGTATTCGGTGGTAAATTCCTCGGCGTTGAGATTTTTCAGGTGATCGTTAAAATTGAGAACAAGAAAAGTCCCCTCGAAATATTTCGTGAACAACCTGATTTTCTCATTCAGGCAGGTCAGCAACGGAGGTGGCGAGTCCGGCGTGACCAGCACCCTGGGATGAGGCTCGAAAGTTATCGCCAGCGGCGGAAGATTACGCTTTGAAGCCGTATCGGCCAGTTTTTTCAAAATAGCCTGATGGCCCCGATGTACACCATCGAAGGTTCCGATGGTTACCACGGTTTTATGATCGTTTTTATGGAAATTTTCGATTCCTCTGATTATATTCAGACTCAATTTAGGACCCTGACATAATTAAAAAAATTGGCACCGTCATGATTTCGTAATTCACCGGAATTAATATCCGATTTGCCCACCGCCATAATTCTGCCGCCGTGATCTTTCAGGCAGATCAATTGCCCGGCCTCGAAATCACCCTGGAATTCGATTATATTGGCCCGATGCAAAGGTCGCCCGGAAACAATGCCGGCGCTAAAGGTTTCATCCGTCTTTAATGACGGGTATGACAGGACATCTTCAATAGGCCTGAGATGTTTTTTTAACGCCCCGGCCTCGCGGTAATGCTTTATTTCAGTAAGCGTTAAAGCTTCTTTTAAGCCATAGGTGCCGATCCGGGTTCGCGACAGGCGGGACAGATAAGCTCCACAACCAATTTTCTCTCCAATGTCATTGGCCAGAGAGCGTATGTAAGTTCCCTTGGAACAGGTTACCCGGCAGGTTATCAGCGGCGATATCCACCGCGTGAGACTGATATCCTTTATTTCAATTTCTTTTTCCGGCGGATTGATCTTCTTGCCTTTACGCGCCAGTTTATACAATTTCTGGCCGTCAACCTTGACCGCGGAAAAAGCCGGCACTTTCTGCCGGATAAGGCCCTTAAATTCCGAAAGAATCTTCTCTATTTCATTCGATGTCAGCGACGGAACCGGTTTCGGATTTTCATCGGGGATAATGCCCTCCGAATCATAGGTCGAAGAACGCACGCCCAGAGTAATTTCAGCCTCATAGGTTTTATCGAGATCGCCGAGGAACTGGGAGATTTTGGTGGCTCGCCCCAGGCAGATAAGCAGAAGCCCAATCGCCCGGGGATCAAGTGTGCCGGTATGACCAATTTTTTTCTGACCGATTGTCTGGCGGAGGATATCGATTACCCGGTGACTGGTCATGCCATACGGTTTATCGCATAAAAGGATTCCGTCATACTGAATCATGGACGGCCTCCTTTAAAACATTCAGAAGATCACTGGCGGCCTTATCTGCCGGCAGGTCAACAGTGTATCCGGCGGCATTGATATGGCCGCCGCCGCCGAACCCCGCGGCAATCCGGGAGACATTGATTATATCCCGGGATCTGAGGGACACCTTGGTTTGTCCCTGCCTGATTTCTTTGAGTAGTGCCCCGGCCAGAACACCCCGGCCGTACAGGGTGTACTCAGCCATCCCCTCAATATCGGCACAGTCGTATTTCGGATTCCGGAGAAGATTGTGATCGAGATTTATCAGGCAAATTCGATTATTATCGTGTAATTTTATCCTTGAGAAAACCTCGGCCGTCAAATGCAGGGTCGCTTCACTCATGGAATAGTAAATCCGGTCACAGATGCGGCGGCTGTCGGCTCCGGCCTCGATCAACAGACCGGCGATTTCCATCGTCCGGCGGGTGGTCGAATCGTAGCGGAAGCGACCGGTGTCGGTAAGTATCCCCGTGTACAGGAGAGTGGCCGTGTCGGTATCGAGAGTAAACCCGACATCAAGAAAATATTCGGTCAATATTTCACCCACGGCCGAGGCCCGGCTGTCGAGATGAACAACGTCGCCGTATCCGGTATTATCCGGGTGATGATCGATATTTATAACCGTTGTATTTTCAGTGATAAATCTTGATACCAGACCGATCCTATCCGGTCGGGGGCATTCCAGGATGATGGCCAGATCGAACACGCTTCTCCCCCGGTAATTGTCCGCATTCAGAATCTTATCGATATCCGGCAGGAAGGTGTATTTCTCGGGAATGACGCCATCGTTGATAACACTTACCTTTTTGGATAGACCAGTCAGATATCGCCTGAAAGCCAGCTGGGTCCCGATGGAATCGCCATCCGGATCAACATGGGCGGTAACCAGTATCGATTCAGCCTTCTGGATACACCGTTCTATATCTTTATTAATCGTCATCATCGCTGTCATGTTCGCTGGAAATATCGTTAAGTAATTGCTCGATCCTCATTCCCCGTTCAATGGACGGGTCGTATTTAAAACTTATCTCCGGTGTCTGTTTCAATCTTATCAGGCGGGCCAGTTGCGATCTGACCCGGTTTCGAATCCGGTCGAAATATTCCGAGGCTTCATCCTTCTGATGATCATTTCCCAGGACGGAATAATATATGGTAGCGTATTTCAGGTCATCGGTCAGAGCCACTTCGGTGAACGTCACCATCCCTTTCAAATTGGTGGCGCATTCATGTTCCAGAAGTTGCTGGACGTCCCGCAGAATCTGCTGGCGGACTCGATCCGATCTCTTGTACTGACGCATATAAACAATCCTATAATAATTCGACCCTGTAATCCATCATAATCACTTCCGGGATTGCCTCGATGGCCCGAACGATTTTAGCCAGAACCTGGTCGACGAAAATTCTATCATTGCTGACAACAGCACATCCTATCTGGGCCCTTCTTAAGCTGTCGTTGAAATTCACTTCAGCGATAGAGACATTAAACCGGCTTTGCAGTCTCGATATAAGCGGTTTGAGAATTCTTCTTTTTTCTTTAAGCGAATTCACTCCCGGGAGATTCAAATCCACCACAACTGATCCGATAACCAACCTTCACCCGTCAGCCCAATTTTTTGGCTGTTTCAACAACTTTATAAACCTCAATGGAATCACCGACCTTAATGTCGTTGAAATTTTCGATTCCAATGCCACATTCGTATCCGCTGGAAACTTCCCGTGCATCATCCTTAAATCGTTTCAGGGAACTCAGTTTGCCGATATGGACTACCCGGCCATCCCGGACCAGATGCACGGCATCATTGCGGTGGATGGCGCCTTCCTTCACGAAACAACCGGCCACCACGCCCACTTTTGGAACACGGAAAATCTGGCGGACCTCCGCCTCGCCGATAAACTCCTCGGATATATCCGGGGCCAGCATACCTTCCAGGGCTTTGCGAATATCGCTTTCTACTTCATAAATAATGGAATACTGCTTAACCTCAACCTTTTCGCGGGAGGCCGCCTCACGGGCCCGGGCATCCGGTTTGACATTGAAAGCTATTATGATAGCGTTAGATGCCGCGGCCAGAAGCACATCGGATTCATTAACCGCCCCGACGCCCTTATGGATGATGACTGTCCGAACCTGATCCCCGGCAATTTTACCCAGGGTCTCGCCCAGGACTTCCGCCGAACCATCGACATCGGCCTTGATAACCAGGCTTAATTCTTTAACCTGGCCTTCCTTGATCTGCTCATAGATTTTTTCAAGGGTAGCCCGGCCATAGCCCCGCCGAATTTCCTGTTCACGTTTCAACTGGGTTCGTTTGGTTGCAATTTCACGCGCTTCCTGGTCATCCTGAACGACGATAAAGGAATCGCCAGCCTGAGGAACGCCCCCGAGTCCTGTAATTCGGGCCGGAGTCGAAGGACCGATTTCCCGAAGCGATTGATCGCGATCATTCAACATCACTCTTACGTGTCCATAGAACGGTCCGGCGACAATCGGATCACCGACAAAGACCCGGCCTTTTTGGATAATGACAGTACAGGTTGGACCGCGACCTTTTTCCAGGTTTGATTCTACCACCACACCCTGTCCCCTGATGGTTGGATCGGCCTGGAGATCAAGCATATCGGCCTGAAGCTGAATCATTTCGAGAAGAGTGTTGACGCCCTGACCGGTTTTAGCAGAAACCTCAACCATTATGGTTTTACCGCCCCACTCCTCAGGCATCAAATTCTGGGCCGACAGCTGCTGGCGAATCATATCGGGATTGGCGGTCGGCTTGTCGATCTTATTGATGGCCACCACAATCGGAACACCGGCGGCCCGGGCATGATCGATAGCCTCAATCGTTTGCGGCATTACGGCATCATCGGCCGCTACCACCAGGACAACAATGTCAGTGATCTGGGCTCCGCGCGCCCTCATGGCTGTAAAAGCCTCGTGACCGGGAGTGTCAATGAATACAATTCGTCCGTTCGGTGCGGCGACCTCATAGGCTCCGATATGCTGGGTAATGGCCCCCGCTTCGCGGGCGGCAATATTGGTTTTCCGGATAAAATCAAGTAATGATGTTTTGCCATGATCGACATGGCCCATTACCGTTACCACCGGTGCCCGCCTGGCCAGATTTTCTTCGACTTCTTCCTCGCGCGCCTCAATCCCGATCTCCTCTTTTTCTTTGATGCTGAAACCGCATTCCAGGGCCAGAGTCTCGATTGTTTCCATATCAAGGCGCTGATTGATTGACGCCATCAGACCCAGCTTGAAACAGGTGGCGATTAATTCCGCCGGTTTGATATCCATGGCCTTGGCCAATTCGGCCACCGTCATGAATTCGTTGACTTCAATGACGTTTTCATCAACGATTACTTCGGTTCCGTCGGCTTTCCTCTTTTTATATTTTTTGGTCCTTTTACCGCCACCCATGGTAGCCATGGTGGCCCGGAAACTTTTCACCACCGCTTTTTTATCGACCCGACGGGCGTCTTTGCTTTTCTTCTTTTTCTTGTCGAATTTCTTTTTTTTGCCCTTGTCATGTTTTTTCAGGGCGCTGGAGAGTTTGGCCAGACGTTCATCCAGCGTTTTCCCGACCGTCTCCGGACCCTCTTTTTTGATCTGTCCTTTGGGCTTTTTCTTTTGCTCAATATCCTTTTTCGCCGCTTCTTTTTCGGCCGCAAATTTCCTCTGGATAGCCAGCAACATCTCATCGGTGGCTACCGACATATGCGATTTGGGCTGGAAATTGAGTTCTCGAAGTATCTTCAGGAGGGCATTCGAGGATATTCGATAGAACTTGGCAATTTCATATATTCTTTGTTTAGGCATCAATATCCCTCCTGGTCTAATTATCCTTGGCTTCCTCGATTATTGCATTCTCATCGGAACCGGTATCATCATCACCGGATTCCACCGCCCCGCCGCCGGCCTCATCAACAGCTCCTGCTTCATTCTGCTCCTCGGCCGCCATTTCCTGTTCCAGTCTCTTTTTTTCCTTGCGTTTGGCTTCAAGTTCCGCAACAAAGGAGCGTGCTTTCTCCAGAAGTGATTCGGCCGTTTTCGGTCCGATCCCGTCCAGTTTCGTCAACTGCTCTTCACTGGCCCGGGCCAACTGCTGAACCGTATTGATATCAGCTTCTACCAGCCGTTCTTCGATCTTGGTTCCGATCCCCTCCAGGCTTCCAACCGGAACCATCTCCTCGGCTTCGCGACGCTTCATCTCATTATAATCGGTTTCGGACATGATATTTATTTTCCAACCGGTCAGTTTGGAAGCCAGCCGTGCATTCTGACCGGCCCGGCCGATCGCCAGCGAAAGTTTGTCATCCTCGACCGCAACCGTCATGGCCTGCTCGCTGATGAAAATATCTATATGCACCACCTTGGCCGGGGCCAGCGCCCGGGTGACAAACAATTCCGGATTGGAAGTATAGGGAATTATATCAATTCGCTCATTATTCAATTCCCTGACAATCGACTGTACCCGGACACCCTTGATTCCGACACAGGCGCCAACCGGATCGATACGTTCATCGGCCGAATAAACCGCTATCTTGGATCTTTCCCCGGGTTCACGGGCGATTGCCCTGATCTCGATCACCCGCTCGAAGATTTCCGGGACTTCCAGTTCAAACAGACAACGCAGGAAATCATGGCTGACCCTCGACAGAATGACCTGTGGTCCTGAAAGCGATTTCTGGACATCCAGTATCAACGCCCGAATACGGTCGCCCTGGCGATACTTTTCGCGGGGGATTTGTTCCTTGATCGGTAAAATAGCCTCGGCCTTCCCCAGATTGACGATAATATTTCCCTTATCTACCTGTTGAACGGCTCCCGAAATAAGGCTTCCGACCCGGGTGATATATTCATCGTAGATTTTATCCCGTTCCGCCTCTCGTACTTTTTGAATCAGGACCTGCTTGGCGGTGGCAATGGCATTGCGGCCGAATTCCTCATCGACCTCCAGAAACATCTCCATCTCATCGCCGATTACAGCCTCGTCATCGAGTTCCTTGGCATCCGTCAATGATATTTCCGTCAGATTATCGGCCACCTTTTCAACCACCTTCTTGACTGCGATCATGGTGATCTCACCGGTGGATCGGTTGAGTTTGAAGGATAAATTTTCGGCCTCGGGGTACCTCTTTTTGGCGGCCGCCAGCAGAGATTCCTCGACCTTGGAAACCACCGTGTCCAGATCGATATTTTTCTCCCGCGCAATCAGAGTCAGGGCCTCGACTATATTGTAAGACATTTATCTATCTCCGTCAAAAAATGATTTTTCCCCATTTGACCTGTACCAGATCGACTTTGCTGAGATCGTCTCCCGTTTGGATTTCCAGAAATCTGTCATCGGCACCGACCAGTTCTCCTTCCAATGAAGGAGTGGCCGGATCGATAAACTGTATCCTGATTCGTTCACCGATACGCCGGCGGAAATCACGGGCGGTTTGAAGCGGCCGATCCAGGCCGGGCGATGATACTTCAATCACATAGCCGTACCGAAAAACATTATTCTCCTCCAGGATCGGGTCGATAGCCTTGGTCAGGCGGACACAATCATCGATTGTCACCCCGTGATCGGAATCGACAAAGACTCGCAGGCGATGCTGTTTTTTGTACTGGGCCAGTTTTAACTCGACCAATTCAAACCCTTCATTCTCAATCGGAGTCGTGATTAACCCCGTTATTTTCTCCTTCAGCGACATCTTTAAATCTTCACCGTTTTAACCGGTGCCCAACTCCATAAAATAACCTTGTATTATAATAATATTGGGTTTTTAAAACAATCCTTTTTATTCTCAATTCAGCCGTTCCAGAAGAGCTTTAACCTCCTCCAAAACATGGTCCATATCCACCAGTAAAACCTCGTCGCCGCCCCGCCCTTTGAGCTCGACCTTCCCCTGTTTCAACGACTTGTCACCGATTATAACGCGGACAGGAATTCCGATCAGGTCGGCGTCGTTGAATTTGACCCCGGCCCGTTCCGGTCGGTCATCCAGCAGGCAGTCAATACCATCATTAACGAGTCGGCCGTAAATTTGTTCCGCGGCCCGTCGGTGGTCGTCTTTTTCATAATTTAGCGGGATAATTTCGACCGTATAAGGGGCAATATTTTGGGGCCAGACAATGCCTTTTTCATCATGGTACCGCTCGATAGCGGCCTGCGGCGTCCGGGTGATTCCGATTCCGTAAGAGCCCATAATAAAAGGCTTTTCAACGCCGGCGGCATCAAGAAATTTGGCCCCCAGGGATTCCGAATATTTGGTGCCCAGCATAAAAGTATTACCGACCTCTATTCCCTTGCGGGCTACCAGGCGGCCGTCGCAAACCGGGCAACCTTCCCCTTCGACGGCGTTAATTATATCAGCTACCGAGGAAGCCTTGAAATCGCGATCCGGATTAACATTGATAAGGTGTTTCTCATTTTTATTGGCGCCGACAATGATATTTTTCAGCAGGGTAACTTCGGGATCGACCACGATCGGGATTTCGGTGGCCATTCCGACCGGCCCGGCGAAACCGACCGGACAACCGGTAACCTCTTCAACCACGGCCGCCGGAGCGCTGTCAATCTCGATCGCTTTCAGGTGATTTTTAAGTTTGACCAGGTTTAATTCCCGGTCCCCGCGAATCATGGCCGCCACCGGTTTGCCATCGGCAATATAAATCAGGGTTTTGACCAACTGACTGGCTTTAACCTTCAAAAAAGCGGTAACCTGCTCGATAGTCGAGGCCCCCGGAGTATTCACCTCGGCCCGCGTCTTCATCGCGGTATCCGCAGCCGGAGGATTAATTTCCCTGAAAGTCGCTTTTTCGACATTGGCGGCATAGTCGCATTTATCGCAGAACAGGATTGTTTCCTCGCCGCCGCTGGTATCGACAATCAGCATAAATTCATGAGCCGCCTTGCCGCCCATAGCCCCGGTGTCCGACTCCACCTTGCGAGTATCCAGACCGGCCCGCTTGAAAATGGCAAAATAAGCATCGACCATCTTTTGATAGGAAACATCAAAGGATTTCTCATCCGCATCGAAAGTATAAGCGTCCTTCATGATAAATTCGCGGCCCCGCATCAGTCCGAAACGCGGGCGGATTTCATCGCGAAACTTGACCTGGATCTGATACAGGTTTATGGGCAACTGCTTATAACTTTTAAGTTCACCCCTGAGAAGGAAGGTAACGATTTCCTCATGAGTGCCGCCGAGCACCATCTCATGTAGGTGTCGGTCTTTCAGACGCATCTGTTCTTTGCCAACGGTATTATACCGGCCGGATTCCTGCCATATTTCGGCCGGATGCAAAACCGGCATAGTAATCTCGATAGCTCCGGCGCGGTTCATTTCCTCCCGGACAATATTCGCGAATTTTTCGATAACCCGTTGCATCAATGGAAGATAAATATACACCCCGGCGGCCAGTTTGCGGATAAAACCGCCCCGCAGGAGTAGTTGATGGGAGATCAGCTCGGCCTCGGCCGGAATTTCTCGTAGAGTCGGTATATATGTTTGCGTCCAGCGCATTTTAACCTCTTAAAAAATCCCAAGGAAAAAAAGTTAATCGAAAAAGATACCGGTTTATATCTTTTTGTCAATCAAAAAGATTGGGTGATGAAATGGGTTTTCGAGAGAGAGTGTTTAACGTTATTTTTTTGTCAAACGCTGTTGCGAATCGGGACCTCGGTCGGTTTCGGTTTGATACTCACCGATTCGCCGTCCAACCGGGTGATATGCCCGGGAGTGCCCACCACCGTGCAGTTATCGGGAATATCAACCATGTATAAAAAAGTATTGGCCCCGATTCGAACATCATTGCCGACCGTCAGCGGCCCCAGTAAAGTCGCCCCGGTCCCGATCAGAACATTGTTGCCGATAGTGGGATGACGTTTGCCGGTATGGTGACCGGTTCCACCCAGAGTAACGTTGTGGAATAAAACGCAATTGTCCCCGATTTGAGCCGTCTCGCCGATCACAATCCCGGCCCCGTGGTCGATAAAGAATCCCCGGCCGATCTGCGCCCCGGGATGAATCTCCACCCCGGTCAAAAACCTTGAAATCTGGGATAAAAGACGCGGGAAAAAAGGAATCCGCCAGCGGTACAACGGATGAATCAGGCGATGCATGAAAATCGCCTGGAATCCGGGGTAAAGAAGGAATTCGATATTCTTTGCCGCCGGGTCATTGCGGTAGATGCTATTTATGTCCGCGATAATCGTTTTAATAATCATAATGATTATTATTACGTATCGGCTTGATCCATCAATTGGTTAAATCTATTTCTTTTTCTTCTGCAACAGGTTTTGAAGAGCATCCACCGCTTTATCTTTAAGTTGGTCGGTGGCCTTCTCCTCGGCCGGTTTGAGATCCACCGAGAGGCTGGGTTTGCTGTAGGTACCGCCTAGCTTGAAAGGCACCTTGACCCGGCCCGTTTGGCTGTCGGTCATGAAACCGGCCAAACTTCCGACCAGGCCCGATTTGGAACTGAGTTCGGTGGTCATTTTTTCCGAAAGTAAGACATCGCCGCTGTAATTCAATGTCCCGTCGAAACCAATCGACCCGGTCACATCCCAGTCGCCGAAAGAGCTTTTAAAATTCAGCTTGTCGAATTCCACCCGGCCATTATTGACGGCGAATTTACTGGCCAGATCGCGGATTTTTTCCTCATCGACCGACTTGAAATTGAAATTCTGGGCCAGGGTGTTGATAAGATCGAAATTAACCAGTTTAGCTTCATTAAAAAGAGCATTTCCGTTCATAGACAGCGTCTTGATTATATCTTCGGGTTCCAGTCCGGCCGCCGCAAATGATCCACTCATATTCAATTTACCATAAAGATGACCGCCGAATTTAGTAAACCGGCTTAAAAAGTCATTGGCTTCAATCTGTTTGGCATCAAAGGTCCCAACGTATTTCGGATTTTCGAAATCGTTCAAATCGATTTCCGACTCTCCGGTCACCTGGCCGGTATAAACATTACCGACAACATCGGTTAATTTGATCTTGCGATCGGCAATCGTTATATCCGACGTGATATTCGTAAAATCCACCCCGGAATATACCATCGTGCCGACCCTTCCCGTCCCGCGGCCATCGATGTCCGGCAAAATAATCGGCGGCAGAGAATCGATTGGTAAATCGGCCAGATTGCTCCCCTGACCGGGTGCCACCTCGGGGAACAGCTTATCGACATTGAAGCGTTTGGATGTCAATTCAAAGGATAAAAATGGTTTCTTCGATTTCTCGGCATAACCCGGGAGAAAATACGGCAGGGCGTCGGCCAGTTTGCCCTTGAGAGTAAAATCGGTTGAGGGAAACGTCACATCGAAATTGTCGATCATAATATCCCGATTGTCGATTCGAGTCTCGAGATTGAATGATTGAATCGGTTCCGGGAGAGTGGTCGCGGTATATGAAGCTTCCCTGATATTCAGTTTTCCTGTTAATTGAATATCTGCCGGAGTTTTGATCGGACCCTTGAATTTGAAATCAAAATCCATTTTCCCGGCCAGTTTCGGTTCCCCGATTTTGGGCAAAAATGCCTCCAACCCGGCCAGGTCGATATTCCCTTTGGCCCGACCGTCGGCCTTCGGATGCTCGAAATCATTCACCCTGATATTGGCCTGAATGGTATTGTTGAGAAAGTTGGCTTGATTGATATTCAGGTCGGCACGGTTTTTGGTAAGGTTTAACGCGGCTTCTTTAAGCATCACCTCGCCGGGAAGAGCCGCCATTCCGACACTGAGACCCGACAGATCGACACTTACACCATATTGCAGAGTATCCGGGATCGTGGTGTTATAATCAATGCTTGCCTTCAAAGACAGCGGGCCGCTGATAGTGTATCCCTCAAGCATTGGTTTGTAAGCTTCGGGAACCAGGGTCAATAGGCGGTTGAAGTCGGTCTCTTCCATAGCTATCGAAATATGGGCCAGATTGAGTTCCGAGAATTTGGGTATCTCAGCGGCGGTTTTTAATACTATTCCGTTTACCTCAAGATTCGATTCATTCAGCACGATTTTATCGCCCGGCTGATCGAAGACGACGGCGTAGGGGGCACTTAATTTAATCGTTGGCAAAACCAGTGAATCGGTGGCGATATCAAGAGCGCCGATATTAATCCTGCCGGTCGCCTCAAATACCATCGGTTTCGGTGTCATCACTTTCGATTCCAAAGCAATCCCGCCGGCCGAGATAGCCATCTTTGATGAATCATCGATATAATTGCAAACGCCGTCTTTGATTTCAAGGTTATCGAATGAAATCGCCGAAACAGCCAGTTTCGATTCTTCCGGCACTTTTTCTTTTACTGCCTCAGGAGCCAGCGAATCGATAACCCCGAACTTGTAATTAATTCGTCCGTTCCGCAGTTTCTCCATATCGATATTCGGGCTGACCAGAATCAGGCGGTCCACCAGGACCTGTTTTTTCAGCAACGGCCAGAACTGCAGTTTGATATCGAGAGCTTCGGCTTCCAGAAAATAATCCTTTTTAAAACCCTCGGGATTGGCAATTCTTATCCCTTTCAAATACGCCCCGATACCGCCCCAGATTGACACGGAAATTCCATCAATCGTAACCTTTCGGTCGAGCGAGGTGGAAATTTTATCAATTGCCATCTGCTTGACTTTCTCCTTGGGGAAGAAAATCATGATTCCCGCAACGCCGACTATTACGACTGAAAGGCCTATAATTAAGGCCCACATAATTAACTTCTTGAGCTTTTTCATTTAAACTATCACTCTAAGTAGTTCGACCCCCGAAGAGACCGGGGTCGATGGTTAAATTTGAATATTCTTCGGCTATCAGGCTTCGACCGATTCGCCCGGTTTGATTATTTCCACTTTAGTCGATGACCCTTTAAGTTTTTCCGCGAATTCTTTGGGTTCGGTGGCAATGACTTCCCATGTCTTATAATGAATCGGGACCACTTTTTTCGGATGCAAAAATTCCACCGCCTTGGCGGCATCATCGATTCCCATAGTGAAATTATCGCCGATCGGCAGGAAAGCCAGATCGATTTTATTCATGTCTCCGATTAATTTCATGTCGTAAAAAAGCCCCGTATCGCCCGGGTGATACATGGTTTTTCCACCCATGGTAACCAGGAAACCGCAGGGACTACCGGTGTATTCGAGACCGTCGCCGGCCGCGGAACCATGATGAGCGATGGTCAATTTGACCCGGCCGAAAGGAAAATCGTAAGCGCCCCCGATATGCATATTGTGGGTTTTGGCGCCCTGCTTGGAGACATATACGGCCAGTTCGTTGGGGGCAATGATGGTGGCATCATTGGCCTTGGCGATCGGCACGGCATCACCGAGATGATCGCCGTGACCATGGGTAACCAGGACATAATCGACTTTGATCTGCTCTGGTTTCATTTTGGCCTGGGGATTACCCGTCAGAAAAGGATCGATTATGATATTGTGCTTACCGTCAGTGGCCATAACACAACTATGACCCAGAAAAGTGGCTTTTAACATGGTATTCTCTCCCTGAATAATTCACATTTATGAGTTAAACTAATAAGAACGCGGGCAAGTTCAACTATTTTTTTGAACTTTGTATCAGGCCCCCGCCCAACACAATATCGGCATCATAAAATACGGCTGATTGACCCGGGGTAATGGCCCTCTGAGCTTCATCAAATACAACCCGGGCCGAGTATGGGCCGACCGGGGTAACCCCCGCCGGGGCAGCCCGATGCTGATAGCGAATTTTCACCGATGCTTTGAAAGGTTCGAAGGGTTCCGATAAAGCCACCCAGTTGATATCGCTGATATCCATATTACTGCTGTAGAGTTCTTCATTACCGCCGACCACCACCGTTTCAGTTTCGGGATCCAGCCGGTTGACATAAAGCGGAGTCGGATGGGCCAGGCCCATACCTTTACGCTGACCGATGGTGTAAAAGGCGATTCCTTTGTGCTCCCCGATCACTTCCCCGCCGGATTTGACTATTTTCCCCGGTTTAAATTCTCTTCCCCGTTGTTTTTCCCATTCGGTCAAAAAGCGATGATAGTCATCATCGGCAACAAAACAGATTTCGCGTGATTCCGGACGTTCGGCATTTTTCAATTTCAGTTCCCGAGCCAGATTCCGCACTTCATTTTTCCGATATCGTCCCAGCGGCAGAATGGTTGCCGCCAGGGCATCCTGAGAAAGACCCCAGAGAGCGTAGGACTGATCGCGGCCGGGATCCACCCCCTGCCTGATAACATGACGCCTGAATTTCGGGCTGTATTCGATGGTGGCATAATGACCGGTAGCGATATAATCACAACCGATCTGACGAGCCTTGTTAAGCAGTTCGGTCCATTTCAAATGAGTATTGCAGAGAATACAGGGATTGGGTGTCCGTCCGGCTCGGTACTCTGAGATAAAATTTTCGATCACCAATTCACGGAATCGAATCGTAAAATCGAGGACATAAAAAGGAATGTTGTATCTATTGCATATCGAATGCAGGTCATTAATTGCCTCCAGTGAACAGCACCGGCCGTCGCGGTAGTTATCCCCGCCGACTTCTTCATAATCCCATAATTTCATATGGGCCGCGGCCACTTCGTAACCCTGCCTTTGAAGCAGTACCATGGTTGTTGTGGAATCGACCCCTCCGGATACAGCTACCAGAACCTTTTTGGCCATAACTTTATAAAAAAGGGTCGGTAACCCGACCCCCTCCACAATTCCTGCGATTATTTCTCATCAGCCCTTGTCGTAAAGCGGCGACATCTGGCGCAATCGCTCGATAATTTCCGGCAGAACCGAAATGGTATAATCGATGTCATCCCGGGTGGTAAAACGCCCGAGTGAAAACCGGATCGATCCCTGGGCCAGTTCCACCGGGACCCCCATGGCCATCAGAACATGCGAGGGATCAAGCGATCCGGAAGTGCAGGCCGAACCCGACGAGACCGCAATACCTTTCATATCGAGCGACAGGATAATTGATTCACCCTCGATATATTTGAAGGAGAGATTGACGGTCGAAGGAATCCGCCGTTCATCGCCGGGACCATTCAGGAAGACTTCCGATATTTTCTCCGTGATACCATCGATCAACCGCCCGGACAAATCCTTCCAGCGGCCATATTCCTCCTTGCGACATTCTTCGGCCAGTTCCAGCGCCCTGGCAAAACCGACAATGGCCGGGATATCCTCGGTTCCCGGCCGGCGTTTCTTTTCATGATGGCCGCCGTGAATGAGCGGCGTCAATCGTGTCCCGCGCCGGATATAAATAATACCGCTGCCTTTCGGTCCGTAAATTTTATGTCCCGACATCGACAGTAAATCGACCTTAAGTTCCCGGACATTGACCCTGATCTTACCCGCCGCCTGAACCGCGTCGGTATGAAACAGCGCCCCTCTCTCATGAGATAATTCGGCCAGCGCGGCGATGTCCTGAATCGTGCCAACCTCGTTATTGGCATGCATGATCGATACCAGGGAGGTGCTATCGGTCAATTTCTCTTTAAGCGAATCCGGAGATACAATCCCGAGACGATCGGTCCCCAGATAATCGGTCTGAAAACCTTCCTTTTCCAGAAATTTAACGGATTCCAGAACGGCATGGTGCTCGATGGCCGAAGTGATAATATGATTTTTCTTCTTGCGATTATTGTAGGCCGCTCCTTTAACCGCAATATTATCAGACTCAGTTCCGCCCGAGGTGAAATAAATTTCCGATGGTTCGGCGCCGATTAAGGCGGCCACTTTTTCACGAGATTCTTCGAGAGCCGTTTTGGCAACCCGCCCGAATTGATGGACCGAACTGGCATTGCCGTAATTATCTTTGAGATACGGTAACATGGTTTCCAGAACCCGGGCATCAAGAGCAGTGGTGCTGTTGTTATCGAGATATACCTGCTTCAAAACAACTCCTTAAGATTAGAAAACCAATTCAACGAAAAAGTGAATAAATATAGTCAACTTTCTCACATTGTCAAGACACTGAATAATACGAAGGGATAATCAGAAAGCGTAAAGAATCGTAAAATGATAACGGTACCCCGGTTCGATGCCTTTAACCCGCACCCGGCGGGCATAGTCGAGCCGAATCGGACCGGCGGGTGAGATGAATTGGATTCCGGCGCCATACGAAACCGCCAGGTTATTCCACTTGATATCATTGCGGTACCGATAGCCATTACCGGCATCGCAGAACAGTGATCCCCATAGTTTTCCGATGATGGGGAAACGAAACTCCTGGTTCATGATAATTATAATATCGGCTCCGACCGGATTACCCAGATCGGATTCGGGGCTCAGTTCACCCTCGGAAAAACCGCGCACTGTGTTGGCCCCGCCGATATAAAAACGGTCGTCAGTCGGGACCGGTTTTCCGTCTCTTGTTTCCTGGACAAAACCGCCCTTGAAACGGGTGGCTGAAATCCATCCCGGCCAGATTTTCTGATAACGCGACCAGCTTCCTTCCAGAAGATAAAAGGAATCGTCCCCGCCCATAAATCCACCGACATAATCGTACCGTAATGATGTCACCGATCCGCGCGATGGAATAAAGATGCTGTTTCGGGTATCACGGACAAAATTGATGTACAACTTGCGCCTGACCGAGATGCCCTCTTCCTGCCGGAGTTGCTCCTCGGCTTCGCCGCTCAAACCATAGATATTGATGTTTTCGAACTGCAGGCCCGTTACGGTTTTAAGACGATCATTAACGTACCAGGTGGTAGTTATAGAGATAAACCAGGTTTGTTTACGATATGGTTGAAGTAACGATCTGACTCCCGGTTCAAACTGGGCGGTCAGGGTAAGAGGCATGCGAATTCCCAGAAACCAGGGCTCCGTGATTCGTATCCGGTAACTGTGTTCCATGAGTCGCCATTCACTGAAAATCACAAACGAAGTCTGGGCAGTCAGTTCCAGCAGCCGTGAACGGAGGAAATTCCGTTTACCCCAGGAACCCGATAGAGACCAGATCAAGTCCTTGATAGAATCCTGGGCGGCACCGGTTTTTATGGATACATAGTGGGGTTCGCGTTCTTTGAGACTCAGGATAAATTCGGGATTCAACCGTTTCATCATACTGACCGTATCGGGATCCATACTGCTCAATCTCAATGTCAGGTAATAGCCGGTATTAAGCAGTCTCTTTTGAGATTCAATAATATCATCGCGTCGATAAACATCACCCGTCTTAAAGGCCAGTTCGCGTTGAACCAGGGATGGCCTAAAATTACTCGCCCCGGTTATCAGAACGTTTCCGAAATGCACCAGCGAATCGGATTCAATATGAAAAGTGATATCTCCGAAATTATGACTCAATGAAGTATCAATGTTAAACTCAGCGATGGCATAAGGAAAACCCTTGTTGGCCAGGACGGATTTGATATCATAGGCGGCCTGACGCAGGTTAAAAGGATTGACCGGCTTTTCGGGATTCCCGATTTTAAAATCCTTCATGATTTTGGTAAAATCGGATTGAAACATGCCACGGTTGTAGTGACCGGTGAAATTGGTCGTCCCATAGAAGAATTGTCGTCCTTCATCGATTCTTATTTTGACCATGGCGTTGGAATCAGGCGGCAGGGGAACAAAGTTTTCCTTGATCCTGATACCGAGGAATCCCTCGGATAGATATAGGTATTTGACCTCCGAAGTGTCGCGCATGATGGTCTCACGCTGGATACGGCGGGCACGGTCCGCCTTGATAGCTCTGATAATATTGGTTCTTTTGGAAAACAACACGCTCTTAATTTTCCCATCGCTGAAATAATGATTTCCTTCAATTTTAATCGAATCGATAACCGGCTTCTTGCGTTGCCAGCGAAACTGGTTCATATCCTCAAGGGTCTGCGCCCGACCTGGTACAAACCAGATTACCAGAATCACGAGAACCAATATACCGAATGGCCTGTTCAACTTAATAGTTCCAGTTAAAGTTTAAGATTAAGCGATACAGGTTATTTTCCTCAATCCGCCCTTCCATCATCAGAAATTTCTGCAACCGATACTCAAAACCGAATTCCCGCCCGGTTTCCAGAGAAAGAGATGATTTGCCGTAGATATACAGATTCGGCAAGGTATAAACCCCCAGGGTCAGTTGAGTTCCCAGGGGATCGAATTTATCGCCGTAAACCGGATCGATCTCAAATGTCTCCACGCCCAGAGTTCTTGAACCGATCCGGCCCACCTGCGATCCGACATATTCCGCCAGTCCCGCTGTCAGCCGATCGCCGATTCTCTGTTCCGTATTGGTTCCGGTCTGATAATCATTTAGAAAAATAATAGAAAGGAGTTCTTCCGTAGAGTATTGCGAACCCTCGGCTGTGGCGATTATCGGCTCTTCAAGGGTGCCGGTAACATGAACCATTAGATCAATATTGGTGGTCTCCAGTTTCTCATCGCCGGCCGCCGATGGTGCCGTTGCCCTGATCCTGGTCGATGCATAAATATCCAGGGTGGGATTGGGATATTCGATATCTTCGTAATTGATGGTCGCCCCGGGTTCGATTCGGAAAGTTCGATCGGCCCAGTAGCCTTTACCCCGAAGAATTTCCATCTGCCCGATATAACGATATTTCCCCTGCTCCCTGATGAAATTGAGATTGCCCGAGAATTCGGCATCAATATCATCATTCTTGATCCATAAATTTGAAATGGCTTCGACATTAAGATTAAGATCCCAGCTGTTTTCACTCTGGAGGGCCGAAAGGACACTCCAACCCTCATTCTCAGCGGCGAAATTCTCGCGATAAGTAAGTGCGATGATTTCGACATCGCCCTCAACCGTCGGCGGGGTCTCTCCCCTCACCGCCAGATCGGCATTGACCGATCCGGTAATGTCTCCCAGTTCATATTTTATCGGGAATTCTTTGGCCGTAATCATCACGTCATAGTCGAACCTGTCGATGGAATTAATCTGGATTATGCCGTTACCGCCAACATGACCCATGCTTCCGGAACCGTTTTCGCACATGGCCGAGAGCGAATCCAGATAAACCGTATGATTAATCATTTTCATATCGGCCCGGAGATTCTCAAGCGGTTGAACCAGGTCATACAGCTTTAACCGACCCTTGCGGATCGAAGCCTCGCCATCGATTTTAGGTTTCAGAGGGGTTCCTGTCAACTTGAACTGGGCCTTAAACTCGCCGGTCAAGTCCTCGACCTCGTTTAGAAGCAGGCTGACCAGATCGAAACGATTATCATAAATCAATATATCGATATTCTGATCATAGTCGGGGAAACGGTCATCAATACGGGCAAATGCCAGGTCCAGAGGATAATATCCGACGGCATGATAATATCCTTCCCGGCTTTTAAGAGTGACCGAATCGAATGCAACCCGTTGTTCTCCATAATCGAAATCGGCAAAAAGATTTCCCAGATTTAAACCCTGGTAACCCAGGGAATCAATCCCGCCCCGGTATTTTATCAGAGGTTTATCGAAATTCCCGCCTAGCCGGGCCTGACCGTAAATCCTGCCGGTGATATTGTACTGATCATTAAACAGGGCCACCCAGGGACCGATCTCGACACCGGCGGCCTTAATCTGAAAATTCATCGACTGATCATAATTGATTCTCCCCCGCCCATCGATATATCCTTCCTCACGATCCAGCCGTCCCTGCCTGATATCGTATCCCAGACTGTCGATCTCGATCACCATGGTATCGGCATTATGGGAATCCAGCCCGAGGATATCGACCCGGACATCATCAAGGGCCAAACATTGAGGGTAATTATAATAATCCAACTTTCCCCCGACCCGGATATCGGCGTACCTGTTGTAAGCATGGGAACTGTCGATAAAAACGTACTGAGAATCGAGGGTCATCAGCAGAGCGATAGTATCGTACGGAATATTATAGGCCGAACCATCCAGAAGGGTCATATTGACATAACCTTCCCGATCGTACAGAAATCTTCTGACATTGACATCGAATTGAGAATGCGATGAATAAAAATCATATAGCCAGAGGGAATCGGATTGGAAAATACCCTGTAAATCAGGGTTCCTGAGAAGGCCGCCAAGACGAAAATCGGCTTCCCCCCGTCCGCCCATCCTGGCGATGAAAATCTGCCCGTTGAATACCGACAGGTTTTTGAAGGCGGCATGACCGGCGATTTCGAGTAATCCGTGATAATCCATCCGGCCGCCGAAGGTAATCGTATTATCGTAATATTTGAAGACGAATGAATCATAAAATCGGAGGCTGTCGGTCGTAATGGTCATCTCCCCTATCGAATGGTGCATATGATATCGATCGAACCAGGATTCATCCAGATTGACAATAGCATCGATCAGGAGATTTTCCTTTTTCAGGCCGGAACCGGTCAAATTTATTATGCCGCTTAAATCGGAATAAAAGGTATTATTCGCCAGGTTGTCGAGATTAAAATTTTTGATCATACCGATATATTTGTACTGCTCCGGCTTCTGCCGGAGATCCAGTTGCCCGTGTCCTTCCAGGTAGCAACCTTCAAAAATATGGCCGATCAGGGTATCAAGCATGAGCAGGCGGTCATGGTACTCAAATGACATGGATAACGAATCGAATTTGCGATCCATAAAATCACCGCTTAATTCGATCCTGCCTTCAAGTTTACCGGCGCCATATGAAAAAGCGCCTCCGGCGGCGATATGACCGTTCAGATGAACATTGACAAACGAGGCAATTTCCGCGATATTCAAATGTCGGGCCTCGAATTCGCAATTGTTCTGTATGGTGTCTTCCAGAATTAAAAGCCCGTTCAGGGTGATATCGGTGGAATCGGTACTGACGGACAGGTCCTGGTACATCAAATGGTTTCCGGTAAGCGTGATCCGGCCGCTGGCCGACAGATATCCAAGCCGATCATCGGTGGATTTGAACCTGAGACTGTCTATCTGAGCCGTATAGGTTTTTTCGCGACCCCGAAACCGGGCGCCAAAAGCAACATCGCTGAAAATCAGAGTGTCATCCGGCTGAAACAGGCGCAGACTTAAATTACGCAAATTAAATCGATCGATTTCGAAATCAAGGATGGCCTCCTTTCTTTTTGATTCCGACAGCGGTTTCGGAACCAGCCATTTTCGCTCCGTTGATTGCTTGATAGTCAGGATGGCCGAATCAATTTCAATCGATTCGAAATACAAAAGTCCTCTCCAGAATCGGGAAAGAGAATATCTAATCTCAATGATCGGGACGGCCGCCATGGTATAAATAGTGGTACCGTCATCATAAATTACAAAAACATCTTCCAATTTCAGCCGGGAGTAATAATCTCCGGTTATTTCACCGATATGGACGCGGATAGGCAGATTGGCGCCGATCTGCTTTCTCAACTCGCGATTGGCCATATATTCCACCAAACCGAAATGAAAAATGGCCAGGTAAGTCGTCAGGAAAAAAATGAAGGCCGAGACTATCGGGGCCAGAAGCAGTCTATATCTGAGTTTCATACTTCTCCTGGATTCGCCGGATAACCCGATTCGCCAGTTCATGGGCGGTTTCTCCAGCCAGAGGTCTGATATCCCGGTTGATGATTCTTATCAATGGCATTTCAGCGCCGACATTGAGACTGCCAAGAATATGGGAAACAAGTTGACGTTCCCGTCGATCGACAATCAGGGCCGCCACTTCGGCCAGTTCGCGTTCAATATGAGTCATTCCGGGTCGGCAGAGGACTTTACCATATCCTTCGATGACCATCCAGCGGAAAATCTCGGGCGATACCTCAAGAAACCGTTTTCTTAAAACTTCGTAATTTTTCCCATAAACCCGTCGGCAGAGATTAATCCCCCGCTCAAACCATTCCCCGGATTCCTCCGGGGTCACCGCTTCCAGAGAACAATGCCCGGTCATATTACCTATGACCCGGTTGAAAGCCAGAGCCGCCTCGATCATTCTGGGAAATCCGAGAAAAAGATAACTCTGCAAAATGGCTTCATAAAGAGCTTCGCGATCCATACCGCGTTCATACAGACAGCCAATGGCCGACTCCGTCAAATGTTCATCGCCAACCGCAATGATTGCAGAAAACAGCGAGAGATATCGAACCCGCCGATCATCATCACCGATCGAGAGGTTGTCAATATACCTGCAAAAATCCGACCCCGTCATCATGACTTCTATTATAATTTCTTTGATGGCCAAATGCCAATATCAAACTATCTTGATTTTGAATCAATCTCCGGGTCATATCTGTTCCGGATACCCATAAAAAAACCGGGATACTGGGCGGTGCCAATATCCCGGTAACAGACATTATCGGAACTTTATCGATAGAATTATCAAAACCTCCTAACGGCTACTGCTTGCATTCTCGACTGCCGGTACCAGATTATAGGCCCGGTTCATGGTCATGCCATCCAATGGAAGTCTGATGAAAAATCCCTGATTCATCGGAAAATTCTGACTGGTTGCAAACTGGATATTATCGCGTTTGAAATCAGTCTGACTGGCCAGACTGTTCATCAGCGCCCTGATGCGGCTGGCCCGAGCCACCTGTTTTTTGAAAGCCCATTCCGAATTGACATGCTGATTTAAAACATGGTTCGATTCCGGCTGAACATATTTGTAGCGATCATCCAGACCGTCACCATCATCAGTATTATCGGCGATAATCACACCCTGATCGGGCGGGGTGTTCAAGCCCCCCAATCCGCCATAAAAAACCAGTGCGATAACCATGGTTATCGAAGCCACCGCCGGAATCAATTTAGCCCAGCCAAACAGAGGGATCCGTTTGGGTATATAGGCTTTGGTCCGCGTCTCCTGGAACCGTTCCCGGGCAATTCGATTTAACAGCTTGCTGTTAAAATCCGAGGAAACGGAATATCGAGGAAGACCGGCCGTCGCACCGGAAATTTCATTAATCAGGGCTTCCTCACGCCGGCATTCCGGACATCCATCCAGATGTTCCCGAACAGCCCTAAGCCGGCGGCCTGTCAACTCCTGTTTACAGTAGGCTGACAGGTAGGAGCGTACCCTTTGACAACGCATTATATTCCTCCATTCTCGGTCGTAATTTATCTCGAAGCATGGCTCTGGCCCGGTTAACACGAGATTTAACCGTCCCCAGAGGTATATTCATAATCTTGGCTACCTCCTCGTACGGAAGTTCCTGGATATCTCTTAAGACAAAGGCCATTTTATATTTCTCCGGCAGGGCGGTCAGGGCCGATTCTATTGCCTTGGGCATATTGGTGGGGAGTTCCATCTCCACTGCTATTTCAGCCTCTTTTCCCTGCATGTCGAAAATATCAAAGAATTTAAACCGTTTTCTCTTGCGAAGTTCATTTCTGGCCAGATTCAGGGCAATTGTATAAATCCAGGTTGAAAAACAGTGCCTGAAATCGAAGGAATCACGGTGCTGATAAACCCGAACAAATGTTTCCTGGACGATATCCTCGGCCTCCTCATGGCTATGAAGCATCCGCATTATGATATTCATCAGGCGGTCTTTATAGCGTTCCGCAATCTGGTTAAAAGCAACCATGTCGCCGCCCTGAACCTTTTTCATCAGGGCGTAATCAATATCTTTTTCAGTCTCTTTTGCTTTCACAAGCCACCCATCTTTATTAATGTTACAATCGTCGCGATTTTGAGTTCCATAAATATCATTTTTTAGTTGGCTCAGGCAACTATTCAACAATATAAGTAATCAAAAAATATGCCAGGGATACCCGATCAGGTATAAAAAAACAGCGGTCAGGAAAAGTAGCAGAAGGGGCGGGGTCAATAACCGATAGACCTTGCCCAGATGAGATTTAAAATGTTCATTGGTTAAAATCAGGCAAAAATGGGTCGGCGAGAAAATCATACCCACATAGCCGGAAACAAAAGCCAGAAAAATATTGGCCAGATTAATATCCGGCTGGTATAGAAATGCGGCCAGAAGCGGGTAGGCTAAGCCTATGAGAGCAAACAGAATACCTGTTAGTAATCCAGACAGGAACGACACCAGGATAATCATAATCTGCGGAGACAATCCCAGTTCGGCGGTCAATTTCGGAATTGATCCCACCGCTCCGGTGACCTCCAGCGCGGCCTTAAATGAGAGTACCCCGTAAACCAGGACCAGCAATCGCGGCGAAAAGGCCTCTTTGGCCACCGGGAGAAGTCTGGCCGGAGTTGGCCGCTCGATTAATAACAGCAATATCAGGGCTATCAATACGCAGAAAACCAGTTTTATTTCAAAAATGGCATGGATTAAGATGGCCAGAATAATTGGCCAGATATTTACCAATATACTAAATAGCGGCTTTATCAATTTCCCCCCGGGGCCGTTACTGGGGTCTATTTTACGGATGAAAAAGACTATTCCGATCAGGATCATAATCAGAGTCATGGGCATCTGCAAGAGCGAGACAGTCCCCACCGGGAGAGAGGTAATGGTCGCCGAGAGAATCAATCCGGGGTAAACCGGCCAGCAGAACTCAATCACATGGCGGGACCAGTAATTGACGACCGTTTTAAACTCCGGGGAATATTTCTTATCTTTTAGAACTCGACCGATCAGCGGGGCCGATAAAAGCGCCCCGCCCGGCATCGGCATCAAACCGATCATGGCCGGCAATACGGCCGAAGCGGTTCGGGCGCCGCCGATAATCTCCTCGCTGGCTTTAACCAGACGATCCAGATACCCGATTTCTCTCAGGAACCGGCCAAGAAAAGTGATCAGAATAATTATGGCATAAAGAGCCAGAAAATCAGTCGAAATCAGCAGATGAGTATAGGCCCGGAGAATTTCATCAAAGGCCGCCCCATATAATATCGCGGTCAGAATTCCGGCCCCGAAAAGAAGATAGCCGACAAAGATTTTCCGCCGCAATCCGACCACAATCACCGTGAAAATCACAACCAGTTTCAGAAATTCAATCATATTGCCGCCAATATATTGGCCGGGCCGATGGTGTCAATACACAGGCAAATATTATTGATTGTCCGACTCATTGAAACAATATATATTACTCCGTGATGAAAATTAACTGCTCTATAAACGGTCAATCGATCCCAAAAAAAAGAGCCCGTATATCCATTTTTGACAATTCCCTGTTTTACGCCGATGGGCTTTTCGAGACTTTTGCGGCCATCGGCGATAATGTCATCTTTATCGAAGATCATCTTGACCGGCTGGAAAGAGGCGCCAGGCTGATTCGCCTGGCTCTCCCCTGCTCCCGGGATAGGATTCGCCGCTGGATAATGGCCGCCAATAAGAAAAACACTGCCCCGATCAAGAAAATCCGGGTGACATTGACAGCCGGTGATTCGGCTTTCTGGGCCGGGAAAAAGTCCAAACCGCGAATACTGATTATTGTCACCGAATACAGTTTTCCGATTCAGCCATTTCGCCTTACCGTCTCGCCCTATCAGGTTGATCAGGATTCGCCCTTCCGCAATGTTAAAACCCTTTCCTTTATCATCGAAATGACCTCGCGCAAGAAGGCCTATAGCTCTCGATTCGATGACGGTATCCTTCTCAACCGATCGGGAAACGTGGCCGAGACAACTTCGGCCAATATCTTTTGGGTTAAAAACGGAATACTGTTCACCACTCCGCTGGAAGCCGGGTGCCTGGACGGAATGACACGCAAACACATTATTGAAATGGCCGAACACCGGAATATCCCCTGCCGCATTCGTAATATAAAACTAAATGATCTCCTTAAAGCCGATGAGGTCTTCGTAACATCATCTCTTAAATTAATTATTCCCGTTATTTCGATTAAAGCCGAAAAGACATATAAATTCAGAGTCGGACCCCTCACTCTTGAGTTGAAAAAAATGTTCCTCGATTATATTGAAGCCCGCAACCGGTAATCAAATCAAAGGTTTATCTGAATAGTAAAAGTGCATGACCCGGTCATCCGGCCCAATAATTGTGCGCCGGATCCTGAGTATCAATCACAAGTCCCCGGTAATCAATGTGTTGAGCCCCATCCGCGGCAGGTATGAAAATTGCTATAAATTCGGTAGTGATTGAACTGCTTAATTTTATGTTGACCCGAACGGGTTTGACCGCTATTATCGCCGGTAAAGTAACAAGGCAGGTTTAATCATGGAGGATTTGATGACCAGAGCCATAAGCATGTTTATCATAATTGCCGCCTTTCTGGGAATGGGCGGAACCCGGGTCAATGCCCAGCAGACTTATTTTAGGACCGATGAAGCGGCTCGCTCTCTTTATGAGATGCCGCCGCGATATCTGATCAATGCGGCGACGGCGGGAACGCTTCCGAGGGGATGCTTTCATATCGTCATGCGGGTTTATAACGGCGGCGGAATGCTGGGAGAAACCGCCATCGGGCTTTCAAACCGGCTGATGGTGGGAATGTCATATGGAGCTGAAAAAATTATATCGGATTACTCGGCCGACAGTAATCCTGGAATCGAGTTTAATATCCGACTCCGGATTATTGATGAGAATTATCTGCTGCCTGCGGTTGCGGTTGGGTATAATTCGCAGGGTTACGGGGCCTATCTGGAAGACCGGGAACGTTATACCTATAAGTCAAAAGGTTTTTTCGCCGTTATCAGTCGTAATTTTATGACTTCCTATTTGACCGCCGGGGGGCATGTTGGCGTGAACTATTCACTTGAAAATGATGTTGATAATGATAAGGAACCGACGGTGTTTTTCGGGCTGGATACGCGGTTTAATAATAATATCGCCATGGCTTTCGAATATGATATGGCCCTAAACGATGACCGTGCCTCTCAGAATTACGCCCGTGGCCGGGGATATTTGAATGTCGGTATAAAATGGATGTATTCCGACAACCTGGAGCTGGAGTTGTTGTTCAATGATCTGCTTCAGAATCGAAAACAGGATGCGACTACTTTTGGACGGGAATTACGTTTTACTTACATAGAGTTCTTTTAAAAGGAAACCGAGGTGAATGATAACATGCTTAAATATGCCTTACTACTTATATCCGTTGTCGTTATAATGTTTTTATCTTCCGGATGCTACACAGTTCTGAGGCCGACCGAAGAGATTCCCAGCGGCCAGGAGCAATACGGCGAAGATGAAGGCTATAACGAATATTACGGTTACAGCCATTATTATTATCCCGGCTACTGGAGTCTTTACCCACGCTGGGGGCATTATTATGCCACGCCCTGGTGGTGGGAATATGAATATTATAATGATGGTAACGAGTATGATGCCGACGGCTCGCCGCGTTCTTCCCACGGGCAAAAAGCCAATCGTATTGATGCCGGGTGGCAACCGAATAGCGGCAGTGGAACAACGAGCATTACCCGGGGTTCATCATCTTCATCGTCATCATCATCGGGCAGTGCTTCCAGCAGTGCCAAAGAAAAAACCACCAAGAGCGACAGCGGTGAAACCGAAACCAAAACCAAAGATGAAAAACAGGATGACGGGAAATCCCAAAGCACGACCGGGGGGTGGCGGAAGAAATGAAAAAAATCGTTTTATTAATTGCGGCATTTATGGCTGTTTTCCCGGAACTGGCCGGGGCAGGAATATTTAATTATCCAAGGGAAGTCATCGCGGAAAACTTGTACGGCTACGGCGCCCGCCAGATGGCTATGGGCGGGGTCGGAATCATGTCGATGGATGGGATGGCATTGTACTATAATCCGGCTAACCTGGCCCGTATTCCCAGAATCGAACTCAATCTGGGCCTGTCATATCAGAAATTTACCGATGAGGGTATAACCAGTGCCTTTGGGTTATCATCGGCACCCGTATTTTCCGCCAAAGATGATAAAACCAATACCCGTTTGAATTCCGCCGTCCTGACCGTACCCTACCCGACTTATCGCGGCTCTCTGGTTTTCGGTTTCGGGGTGGCCCGTGTTGCCGATTTCGACCGGCTGACCACCTTTGACTACCAGGAAGATTACGAAATGGCTCTTGAGGTTTTGGAATCGGGCGGCCTTTATGAATGGTCGGCGGGATTGGGAATTGATCTCTCACCGCGGATTTCTTTCGGCGGTTCCTTATCCTTCTATCATGGCCGCCATGAATCGAATTCGGAATACGAGGTGTATTCCTCGGGCACCGTTTTAAGGCAGGAGCAGGAAATAATCGAGGATAAATATCTCGGACTGGGCGCCAGGGTCGGTCTGGCCATGCAGTTATCGCGATATGTGGGCCTGGGAATAACGGTGGAATCACCGGTCAGTTTCAATGTTGAAAACAACGGTTCATACAGTGTCAATTACGCTGACCCCGGTTATTACGAAACAGTCGAATACGATATCAAACGACCGTTCACGTTTGCCACCGGGCTGATCACCCGACTAAATAATACCAGCCTGTTTCTCGATCTCAAATATATCGACTGGACCCAATTATCGTACGGCGACAATTCAGCCATGGAGCAGGATAACGACCTTTTCAACCGCTTCTACCGGGAGACCCTGAGCTTCCGGCTGGGTGGTGAATATACTTTCCCTGAAATGGGCCTGTCACTTCGAGCGGGTTATTTTAATGTTCCCCTGCCATACGAGAATGATGCAACCTATGATCCCGGGCGGCGCGACGGATTCACCTTTGGACTCGGTTTCCTGGTCGATCAGGTACTCATGATCGATGTAGCGTATGTTTCGGCCGGTTATACGAGTGATATTATTTTGACGCCGCAGGGAGATATTGGTGATTATTTCGACAATGATATCGCTTTTTCCGAGGATGCCTCGTTAAGGCGAATCTATATCACCGGAGCTTACCGATTCTGATATTTTGGATAAATTATTTCAGAGTAGCGAAGGCGGCCTGAGATGACCGCCTTTTTTATATCTTTTCCCAGCGGGAAAGTATCATCTTAACGAATTCCTCGACCTGCCGAAAAACCAGTTGCTGATATTTTTGGGCCCGATCGGGATCGAAATCGGGTAAACCTTCGCCTTTGGTGTATAGCAATATAGAACCTGGAACGGGATAGATATCGGCGCCGGATCGGTAAAAATAGGGCATATTGTCATCGTACAGCGTCTTGTCGGCCAGCGCTTCATCGATAGCCTGAACCATGGCCGTTTCGTTGTTGGCGGCATGGCCCCCGTCTTCTCCGTAGATTTCCTTCACGGCCTCCTCGCACAGTTCCCACCAGTGGATGACGGCCGTCTTGACGCGGTAATTATAAAAGAAATCGTGAGCGGCTTTTTTAAGCGAGGCATTGTTGCCGCCGTGACCGTTCATGATGATGACCTTCCGAAAGCCGACATCGTAAAGTGATTTTAAAATATCAGCCACGAAGTTTTCGAAATTCTCGGTTCTTACCGTCATGGAACCGGGATAACCATAGAGCGATTTGGTGATCCCGTAATTAAGCGTGGGAACAATCAGGGCGTTTATTTTTTCAGCCAGATAGGCGGCTATCGATTCGGGAATGTAATTATCGGTTCCCAGGGCCGCGGCTCCGTGGGCCTCCACCGTCCCGATCGGCAAAATTACGGTGTCGATTTTATCCGGCACCAGATCACGGATATTTTTCCAGGTCAGTTTTTGATATTCTCTCTCCATGGATCACCCTATCGGTTAAGAATTCTCTGAAGCACCAGTTCGGTTTCCTTGGCCGACTCCTCGTCACCCTCGAGGCGGTACTGATTGATATCGCGAACCAGGTACTCGACATCCTCGGGATGCTCGACGGCGTACCACAACTCCAGTTCTGACCATGACAATCCTTTTTCGCGGAAATAGCTGGCGACCTCGGAATAGATATTGGGCGATTTCCAATCGAATGAAGACATCGGCACATGGCACTTGTTGGTCATTCCCAGCAGATAATAACGTCCTTCCACGGTCGGTCCGAAAACAGCATCGGATTTTTTAAGCAGCTTCAGGGCCGTCTTGAGCATCGATGGTTTTAAAGTCGGGGTGCGGCTTCCAATGAACAGGACATGATTATAGCCGTTGTCAAGGCAACGACAGAAGACTGATTCCATTTTCACGCCCCAGCGTTCGGCAGGAAGAGATGTGACTGCCAAATCCTCTTTCAGCAGGCGCGCTTTCTTGCCTTTGAGTCGTTTACCCAGATATTTCAGGATCGTGGCCACCGCCTTTTTGGTGTTTGGCAGATCAGCGTAAAACAAGTGAAAATCAAGGTTGGTCAGGCCCAGGGCGTTGACTATGGTATCGGCCAGAAAAGCCTGATGAAGGAAATCAAGATCGGTTGGACTTATCGAATTGCCGATATTTAATTCCGAACCATCTTCCTTGACTTCCTGCACGCAGATGGCAAGAACCGCATCATTCTTATTATTTTTTGGCATCACTATTTGGCTGCATTTTTATAAATTTCTTTTCGGCCAATATAAGTTGAGGCGGCTGTCCCGTCAATAGATGCAACGCTATTTTTTTCTCTCTTCCGTGCGCCTTTAAATATCAGCCAATTATAACGATTTAATTAATATTATTAATCATTCCGGAATAGATTAGGGTGTGGAAGTAACATAAAATATAATGAATCGTGCGGCGAACCATCCTTCCGTCAGGGCAAAAAACTTGACAAATATAGTCGGGTCATGTAGCTTATTAAACTATTTACAGGAGGATAAAATACCAGGGCTATGAAAAATCGGATTCGACCGGAAAATACGAATAGGTTCTTAACCGCTTTCTTGTTGATGATACTGGCCTTTTCGTTTGCGGGTCAGGCATGGTCCACTGGATTGCAAACTTTCGAAATGTCCGAGGAGGTCGACCTGGTTCATATGGCGCCGGTTATTTCGCGATCCGCCGTCGAACCCGGGAATACCTGTGACGCCGCCCTGAAAGTGACCGTTTCTCCCGGCTGGCATATTAATTCCGACCGACCGCTCCAGGATTACCTTATTCCGGCGAATCTGGAGATTGATACTCTTTCGGAATTAATACCGCAAGACATTCAATTTCCGGCCGCTTCCGATATAGATTTACTCGGCGAGAAAATGGCGGTTTTCGACGGCGATGTCATTATCCGTTTCTCAGTTTCGACATCTCCCGAGGCAACATCGGGTGACTATATACTGCCGCTTCGATTCACCTATCAGGCCTGTAATGATCGTGAATGCCGCGCTCCCCAAACCGAGGCGGTCGATCTTATGGTAACGGTTGGTTCCGGAGGACGAATTTTGAGTCCCGATATCTTCGGACAGGTCGAGAATAATATTACCGGCGGTGAGGAATACCTGACCGCTAATGAGGTTCAAAAGAATCCCGAAACCGAATCAACACTGGAAAGCCTGATCCGCAACTTTGGATTCTGGGGTTATTTCCTTGCTCTCGGATTGGCTTATCTGACCGGGGTATTGCTTTCTTTTTCGCCCTGTACTTACCCGATGATACCGATTACGGTTTCGGTTTTTGCCGGACAGAATCGCAGTCTGGGACGCGGTTTCATTCTGTCGCTGTTTTATGTGGGCTCAATGGCGATAATGTACGGTTTGATGGGACTGATCGTCTCTCTGGTCGGAGGTGTTTTCGGCGCCTGGCTGGCCAGCCCTCCGGTGGTAATCGGAATTGTCGCGGTCTTTGTGATTTTCGCGCTGTCAATGTTCGGGCTTTTCGAACTTCAGGTTCCCTCTTCCCTGCGGCAGAGACTGGGCGCCAGACAGACTGGAGGCGGGGTCGGCGGGTCGATCGTTCTCGGCATTATCGCCGCCCTGGTGGTTTCACCCTGTGTCGGTCCTTTCGTGGCCGGTATCCTGCTCTATATCGCCACCTATGGTTCACCGGTATTCGGCTTTCTGGTGCTGTTTATTTTTGCCATCGGATTGGGAACACTTTATTTAATCATCGGGACATTCTCTTCGGCCATCAGTGCCCTGCCGGGAGCCGGGATGTGGATGGAATCGGTCAAGAAGTTTTTCGGATTTGTCCTGCTGGTGATGGCTCTTTATTTCTTAAGGACCATCATTTCTGGCGAAATTTATACCATTCTGATGGGCCTGCTTTTAATTGTCTATTCCGTTTTCGGCGGCGGTTTCGACCGGCTCGGCAGTGAAGATAAATTCCTTCCGCGACTCAAAAAACTTCTTGGGTTGCTGGCTTTTATTTTCGGGTTGTACCTGTTGCTGGGGGTCATGATAAATCACGGCTTCATGTCATCAAAGTTATCTGACCGGATTCCATCGTCCGGGATAGCCCATACCAATAGCGAGAAATCGATTGATTGGAGAACCGACCTGGAATCGGGACTGGTCCGGGCCCGTGAGGAAGGCCGTCCGGTTCTGATCGATACCTGGGCCACCTGGTGCGCCAATTGCCGTGTTCTCGATAAGAAAACCTTCGCACATCCCGCTGTTGTGACCGAAATGGAACGGTTTTATCCACTAAGGATTCAACTGGAAACAGCCGGTTCGGATATTTCAAGGGAATTTATGGACCGATTCGGATTGAAACATTACTCCCTTCCGACCGTTCTGCTTCTTGATTCCGGCGGTAACATAAAACGTACTCTGCAGGGCGTAGTCGAACCGGAAGATATGGTAGCTGAAATGAGGAAAATCAGGTAATTCGGCAAAATATTTCTGTTTTATCTATCCTGAGATTATCCGGCTATTTGATCTCGGACTTGTTTTCCATCAGCAACTGCACCAGATCATCTTTAATCATGGCATAAATTTCGTCCTGGTCGAGTTTGTCGACAATCTGCTTAGCCAGTTTTTCAGAGAGGATCTGTACCAGATGCGTCATAAAATGCCGGACATCATCGGGATCCAGATTTATCGATGGCGATTCGGCAGTCCGGTCCGGAGATACCTGATGGTTTACCACAGTTGCCGCCTTACCCTGATGAGGTTGATTCTTCCGCCCGGATGATGATTCCGATGCTATATGCTCGATCTCTTCTTTGAATTTCGAAATGAATTGCTCGACCCCCCCCGGGTTTATAAATGCTTCAGATTTTTCAGAATCGTCGGTCTTCTTGAATCCCGGAGGATTTATCGGTTCAATGGCATCGCTGGTCGGCCGCGATTCTATTTTTTGATCCTGATCCGAGACGCTTTTATCGATCGGATCGGGAGGGGCGACATCTTTCTGCATCTCTTTTAAAAACCAGTCGTAATCATGATTCTCAGGCGGTTTGTTGGGCTTGATAATCGGTTCGATTTCCGGTTCTGCATCGGGATTTAAAAGGCCATATTGGTCGGAGGCAATTTCGAGTCTAGCCGAGGATGAATTATCTTCATTGAGAGATTCATCCTTTTTCTGTTTGACCGGTTGACTGTCATCCCTGATCATCAGGGATTCGACCCTGTCACTGTCTCCGGTATCTTTACCTTCAATTTCCGGCTGATGAATACCATAATCACTATTGGAATCCTTTTTTATTGCCGCCTTGGGTATTTTTACCTGGGTTGTTTTATCCATGACTTCGGAGTTTTCGACTTCGATTCTATCGATCCCGAGAGCCGAATCCAGAAACTCCTCATCGACGGCATTATCCGTGAAGGGGGAAGCGGTCGTCACGCGATCAGCGTCATTTTCCAATCCTCCCCCGACAAAAAGCCGAACCTTATCCATGAAGTCCTTGGGATCGAAAGGGCGCGGCAGAATGACCTCCTCGGGATAGGATAACTGCCGTCCGTCGGGATCGGCAATCAGCAGTAAAGGAATCGAAGCGGTTTGCTCGTTTTCTTCGATCGAGTCGTATAGATACTGACCCTGATCATCCTTCAAATCGGCCCCGATTATAACCATATTTGGCCGGGATGTTACGATCAGTTCCTTTGCTTTGACAACACCGCTGGCGGACACAACGTCATAACCGTTCTGATGCAGTAACGATTCCGCAATACTCCTGATGGCGTCCGATTTTTCGGCAATAAGTATTTTTTTACGCATAATCCCGCCTTACTTTTGTCTATTTATCCTTCTTCGACAGAATCTGGCTGGCGTCTTCCAGAAATTTCCTGTCTTCCCTGGATATATTTTCGATCCCGACTTCATTAATTTTATCAAGAATTCGGTCCACCCGGGACATTATTTCTTCGGCCTCTTTGCGGTTTTTATTCAGTCTGGCTTCCTTGCGACGGTTTTTAATATTTCTTAACCAGTGTATCGGCCTATGCAGACGCCAATCCAGTTTCAAATAGGCAAATCCGACCAGCGCCCCGCCCAGATGGGCCAGGTGAGCCACATTGGGCCCGGCCGCGAGAAAATTAAGCACGAATAAAAGCGGAATCGCCCATTTAACCTGCATGGGAAGGAAAAAAAACAACAGCAGAATACGCCTGGGAAACATCAACCAGTAGGCCGTGAGAACACCATATATGGCTCCCGAGGCGCCGATTATTCGAATCGGAACCGGTATCCCGCTGACATTGGAATAGCCTCCTCCCCCGGACTGAAAAATAAGCGACAGCAGTGCCCCGCCAAGACCGCAGTATATATAGAATTTCAAAAACGATTTCGAACCCCAGGTGCGTTCGATCTCCGTTCCGAACATCCACAGAACAAACATGTTGAAAAACAGGTGAATAAAATTCGCATGGAGAAACATGTATGTCAGCGGCTGGTAAATGGTATTGGGAAAATCGGGGAAAAACCGCGATGGAACCAGCCCGAAAACGCCTGACAGATCAACGCGAAAAAGGTATTCAATTACAAACAGGGCGGTGTTGATAATCAGCAGATATTTTATTACCGGACTGATTGTTCCGGGTCCGATCCGAAGGGACCCCGGTCCGCCGAATTGCGCATTATACGGCCTCATTATTCAACCTATCGGCAAATGCTTTTTCGCTCTAAACTATATATTTAAGGAGTGTCGAAGCCAAAGTCAATACTTAGCTTAAAGACCGGAACCATTTTGTGATGTCCCCGATTTGGAGGATGATTCCGACTGGCTGGTCTTATTTTTGTCCAACTGGACATCGCAGGATGGCCCGATTCACGTATGAACACCCATTTGGGGCAGAATAATTCTGACCAGAACAAACCAGATAACCAGGAGGAGTATTAAAAAGGCAAGATCGTACAAATCCATTTATCACCCGATTCTATCCCGGTAACAAATGCCGATGCTCTTTGTACATACACCTGTCCATTACCATTATCAAACCGGCCTCATCTCCTTTTTTAAAGGCCTCCGGTGATACCACCGACTCCTGCAACCAGACCGCCCCGACTCCGATCTCAATGGCCTGTTCGACAATGTCATAAGCCTCGCGGGACCGTCGGAAAACATCGACAATATCGATTTTATCGGGAATCGACTTTAAATCGGGATAGGATTTTTCACCCAGAATGGTTTCCTCCCGCGGATTGACCGGGATAATCCGATATCCGCGGGTTTGAAGATATTGGGCGACTCCGAGACTGGGTCGGCCGAGCCGCGATGATAAACCCACAACCGCTACCGTCCGGGCCTTTTCCAGTAATTCCCGGATTTTTTCAGCCGATGGATTTTTCCAGCCGTTACCCTCGGGGCCGTAAACAGGCATAAATCAACCCAGCACTTTCTCCACATAACCGGTCAGCTGTGCCTTGGGTAGGGCCCCCACCACCTGGTCCACCAGTTTTCCGTTTTTAAAGAAGAGCAACGACGGGATCGACATAATCCTGAACTGACTGGCGATCTGAGTGTTTTTATCAACATCCATTTTGGCTATCTTTAGCTTACCATCATGTTCTGAGGCCAGCTCCTCAAGTATCGGGGCTATCATTTTGCATGGTCCGCACCAGGGGGCCCAGAAATCGACAATAACCGGAACACTTGATTTCAATACTTCCGATTCAAAGGTACCGTCGCTGATCTCTACCGGTTTACTCATAACTATACTCCTTCATCATTGTAATATTAACTGATTATAAAAAACAAATTAAGCCTTTATTTGTTCCCGGGCGAGGTTGCTGTACTCGATATGGTTCACGCTGTCAGATTCTTTCCAGGTTTATCAGGCGGCAATTTTTGACCTGGTCGACGAAAGCCTCCAGCCGGGTTTCCTCGCCCGTATCCTGAAGACCCTCATAACTGATATTAAGCCAGGGGACATCACCCAGGTCATGCGATATTTTACTTGAGAGTGAGGTAACGATTGTTCCCGGCATGCAGTTAAATGGCATGCAATTGATGATTCCCGAAGCCCCGCGGCGGCGGAAATCGATAGCTTTGCCGATCGAGAGAACCGCTTCTCCCCTGATGGCAACCGGCAGGTATGGCGAAGCCATCCGGACAATTTCCGCGATATGCGGTTCCGAATCAATAGGTATATATTTGCGAAATTTATTCTCGATCCGGGTTTCCTCGCGATGCTGGTAAATTTCCTGCAGGTAGGCGCTGGCGATTTTTTTAAGGCTTTTATCGGCAATGGAATCGAGTTTGTAGGTGTACGTGGTCGAATTGACCCACTCGGTAAAAGTGGCCAGGCGGACTTCCAGGCCGAGTTTTTCAATTTTCTCGATCAGATGATTGTTGGAAAACCGATTGTTTCGCAAATAAATTTCACCTACCAGTCCAACCACCGGTCTTTTAATGGAATCACATTCAATTCGGCTGAAAGCCAGGGCCGCCTTCTCGGACAATTGCCGAATATCTTCATCATGAAGAATGTAATCATCGAGTTGTTTCAGATATATATCATAGACGCGGTTGGATTCACCGGCCTGTCTTTCATAGGGTCTGGTACGAAGAAGACACTTTATCAGGCAATCAACGAACAGAACCCCTCTCCAGCTTATCTTTCGAAAATCGGTTCCTTTTAAGCCGAAATCGGCATAAGAATTCTCCGAGCTGGGCGAATAGATAGGAACATCGTGGTACCCAAGTTCATCAAGGACAATGCGATGAAACTGGCGATACTGGCCAAACCGGCAGGGGCCGTCGGCCCCCGGCATAAAAAAGACCGCCCGGTCACGATTGAAATCTTGGGAATGGATCTTCTTTATCATGTCACCGGTAGTTACAACACAGGGAAAACATTCCTTGCCGGAAGTAAATTTCTTACCGTAAACAAGGCTTTCCTCATCGGGCTCCTCCATTACCTCCGCCCTGACCCCGCATCGTGCCAGTGCGGCCCGAACAGCGTAGGCATGGTCGCACATGTTGGGGATATAGACGACTTTTTCCTCAGGCGTGAATTTCTTATTGGCCGGGGAGAATTCCGTTACCGGGGGTTTGTATTCATAAAAGCGCAAGGAGTCAAGAAAGGCCTCAATCCGGGTAATCATGCCGGCATCGGCCGAATGTTCGTCAACCTCAAGCTGTAAATAAGGTTTTCCAGCCATCTGGCGGCGGAAGAAATGGGAAATAAACGAATCCGGTCCGCAGGCAAAGGAAGTAATATAAACGGCGTAAAGATTGCGATGACGGCGGATAAAATTGGCCGCCGATTGAATTTTTCTTCCATACAACCAGTACATGGTGGCCAGATCCTCGGTCCCCAGATCCAACGGCAGAAAATCCATCGGAATTGTCCTGATCCCCATCTTGCGGATTTTGGATGGGATTTCGAGCGACAGTCTTCGGTCGAAACCGTTATACGGCCGGCTGACAATGATAATACATTTCTCATCCTTCTCTATCGAATCCAGAATTTCCTTTCCCTTGGAAAGCAAATTATCACGGTAACTGTCATAAGCTTTCATACCATTAATGACAGCCGTTCGAACATCCTTGTCAGGTAAACCCATTGCTTTAATTAATGGTCGTAATTGATTGAGCATCTTGGGAATATCACGAAGAATGCTGATTGGGAAGCCGATAAACCTGATGCCCGGCGTGTCGAAATCGAATTTCGTCCCGACAGTATTTGATATCGACTGGACATAGGGACAGATATAGCTGCCATAATCGTCATCCTTGTTGTCGGTAAATCTGATAATTCCCGGCAGGAAAATATAGTCAACCTGTTTTTTAATCAGGTTCTCGACATGCCCAAAGGCCATCTTGACCGGAAAACAGGTTTCGGCGGCGAATTTCTCAAGCGCATTTTCGACAATCTCATGATTGGAAAGATCGGAGTTGACGACTTCATAACCGAGCGTTTCAAAAAACGCCTTCCAGTACGGGTAATACTCGAAGAAATGCAATACTCTCGGTATTCCCACCCGACCACGGTTTAATTTATTCGGATCGACTTTAATATAACGTTTCATGAGATATTGCTGACGCAAATTGGCATAATCGGGTAATTTAACCGGGCTTTCCCTTCTGGCGACATCGTATTTCTCGCACCGACTCCCGTAATACAGCGGCTCCTCGCCCTCCACATCAACCTTATGGATTTCGCACATGTTAGAGCAATCTTCGCAGGTGAAACTGCTGAGGCTGTACTGCCGTTTGGAAAGATCGAAGCCCTTGAATTTCGAACGACTTTGCCCGTTATCAACTTCCATTGCCAAAATGGCCGCCCCGATAGCTCCGGTGACATCATGATGCGGCGGGACGGTGACGTTTTTCCCGGTCAGTTTTTCAAAGGCCGCCACAACGCCTTTATTCCAGGCGACTCCTCCCTGGAAAAAAATATTGTTCCCTATCCGGCGATCCCCCACCACCTTGGTCAGGTAATTGGAGGCAATGGAATAAGCCAACCCGGCTATCAAATCATCGGTACCGGCTCCGGCCCGCTGATGGCTGACCAGATCCGATTCCATAAAGACCGTGCACCTTTCGCCGCATCCCACCGGGCATTCGGCCGCCAGGGCTCGGTCCCCGAATTCCCGTTCGATATTAATTTCCAGTTTTTCCGCCTGCTCCTGGAGAAATGACCCGGTTCCGGCGGCGCAGGCCTTATTCATCTCGAAATCAATAACGGTTTTGTTGTTGAGCGAGATGTACTTGGAATCCTGCCCCCCGATTTCAAAGATAGTATCTACGGTTGGATCGATATTGATGGCCGCAGTGGCTTGCGCCGTAATTTCGTTTTTTATAGTATCGGCCCCGACGAAGTCACCGATCAAATATCGACCCGAGCCGGTTGTTCCCACTCCCAAAATATTTACTCTGGTGCCGACTTCCTCGCCGATTTCCGCCAATCCGCGCCGGACCGCTTCAATCGGCCTCCCCTCGGTCATCAAATAACGCCGGGCCACCACATTCTTATCCTGGTCAATCAAAACCAGATTGGTTGACAGCGAACCGATATCAATTCCCAGATAAACGTCAAGATTATCGAATTCACGGCTGTATTTTTTATTGGTAATATCATAATGTTTGGATGCCGGATAATCAAAGGTCAACCTTTCCCGTCCGGCCGAAGGGACCCCACGGTATTTCAAATAGCCTGCTATTTTTCCGGTATCAATCAGAACCATTTCCGAATCTGCTGATTCCCGAACCAGCAAGGCTGTCCCGACCGCTCCCATGACATTGAACAAATCAGGGATAATCAATTGCCCCGGCTCGAATTCCAGAATTTCGGTAAAAGCCCGAATAACCCCCGGATTAGCCGCTACACCTCCGACAAAGGCCGCCGGGGGGATGAATTTCTTACCTCGGGCAATGGCTCCCTTAAAATTACGAGCCACGGCGAAACACAAACCGGCCACGATATCATAATCGGGAGTGGCAATTTGTTGCAAATGGATCATGTCCGATTTGGCAAAAACCGAGCAACGACCGGCAATCCTCGGGGGATTTTTTGATTTCAGGGCCAGTCGACCGAACTCGTTCTCGATGGAAATTTTCAAACGCCCGGCCTGCTGATCGAGAAACGACCCGGTTCCGGCCGCGCATAGATTATTCATGCTGAAATCAATAACGACTTTTTTATGCGGATCAATCTGGATGAATTTCGAATCTTCCCCACCCATTTCGATAATGGTAACCACTTCGGGGGTAAGAGTAAATGAGGCAGTACTGATAGCATTTATTTCTCCAAAACATTTTCCGCCCAGGATATTGGCGCCGGTTTTGGCCCCGATTCCGGTAAACCCCAGTCGTACCGGTTGACCGGTAAATTCGGTAAATTGAGTATCGAGTATTTCTTTAAGCGTCTGGTACGGTCGGCCGTGAAAACGCCGGTATATAGTCTTTAAAATACGGCCGGTCTGGTTCAGAACGGCTATTTTAACCGATACCGATCCAATATCTATCCCTATTGATAATTTCATATTCTCCATCCTGGATTATTCCTGAGTAAAATGATTGATAAGATTTTTACCCCCTAAATGCAATCATTAATTAAAAGATTTTTACCCCTTTCCTTAATATAGTATATACCATATATTCACGTATTGTTAAGGATATGCGTTTGCTATTACAAAGAGTCAACCGCGCCTCAGTAACGGTGGATAATCGAATTGTGGGCGAAATTGGTCACGGATTTTTGATTCTGGCCGGTTTTCGCGCCGGTGATGACGAAGTGGCTATTCCACGGCTGGCGGATAAGTGCCTTAACCTGAGGGTGTTTGAAGATGAACAGGGGAAGATGAACCGCTCGCTTCAGGATGTCGGCGGACAACTTCTGGTGATCTCGCAATTTACGCTGTATGCCGATTGCCGCAAGGGACGTCGTCCGAGCTTCACCAACAGTTTGCCCCCCGAGCCGGCGGAGCATTTATACAACCTCTTGCTGGATGAGTTTGAAAAATCGGGACTGACCGTCGAAAGGGGCATTTTCGGTGCCAAAATGGATATCAGCCTGATCAACAACGGTCCGGTGACAATACTGCTTGATGATCGGGAAATATAAAAATCTTGCCCATCTGCTGGATCATTATTGCTTGGTCCTGGCCTCCGGTTCACCCCGCCGGATTTTTCTGCTTGATGAAATCGGGATTACCTACCGCCAGATAATTCCCGATATTCACGAAGACAACAATGCTCATATCGATCCCCATGAACTGGCCACCCTTCTGGCCTTAAAAAAAGCTCAGGCTATTCTCGACCGGATGGGATCCGATGAAATCGCTCTGGGATGTGATACCCTGGTGGTTCTTGAAGGACATATTTTGGGAAAACCGTCATCACCCGATGAGGCTTTCCGGATGTTAAACCGTCTTTCCGGGCAGAAGCATACCGTTTGTTCCGGGGTGGCCTTGGTTGACAGGGATGGAAATGAAGAAAGCGCTTATGAACTATCCGACGTCTATTTTCGGGATGTTTCCCCGGAAGCCATACGGAATTATGTGGCGACAGGAGAGCCTCTCGATAAAGCCGGATCCTACGGGATACAGGAACAGGGCGTTTTTTTGGTTGACAGGGTTATCGGAAATATTGATAATGTAATCGGTCTGCCCCGTGATTTGTTGGATAATCTGGCGGCTAAGATGGCTGTTAAAAAGGGCTTATATGGTATTGGACATTAAAGAAATCGGCGCTCTTCTAAAAAAGACAAGAGAAGAGCAGAATCGTGAAATCGAACAACTGGCCGAAGTTCTGAAAATCGCTGAACGATATCTCCTGGCCATTGAAGCCGGGCAGATCGATGAGTTGCCTTCCAATACCAAAATATATTATAACCTGTTCGTTCGATCCTACGCCCGTGAACTGGGACTTGATCCGGATGAACTGCTGGAAAGCATGGATACTGCTGAAGAAAAACCGGAGGGCGATAAAAACGGGGAAACATCGCCGGTATCATCTACCGCCGGGCCGGAAAGGCCTTATGGAGAAACCCCCCTTTACAAAATCGGTCTCTGGCTGGCGGCGGTGGTGGTGGTTATTTTTGTGGTTGTCCTGATTTTATCCCGAACCGGCGGTAAAAAAGGAGATGTGAATGAGACACCATCCGTTACCACCGGAGATGCCTTGCAAATCGAATCGGCCGCATCCGACTCTATCGTGACAACCGGTTTGCCGATCGATTCGATGGAATCAAAGGTTAAAACCGATTCGGTTATCCCGAAGCTGACGGTTAACCATCAGCCGGATTCCCTTAAGATGGGAATCATGGTAAATGAACTGAGCTGGGTTCAAGTTGTCGCTGATGGAAATATCGTGCTCGAGGATAATCTCGATTCCGGGATGACGCGTACCGTGCGTGCGGCCGAGGTATTCCTTATTTCTCTGGGAAATCCCAATGGTGTTCAACTGACTCTGAACGGTCAGTTGCTTCGTCCTCTCTCTCCCCGTGGTCGGCCGATCAAGGATGTTATGATCAGCCGCGAAAATCAGAAAAATTATTATCTGCAGTTAGAGGAATAGGTGTTGAAGAGACTGAAAAGACTATCGGCCGGGATGAAATTACGGATGAAACGCCGTCATTATCAATCAGCGCCGATATCCCTTCCCGATGATCTACGCCGGTTAAAAAACATTCTCATCTGTCTGCCGCCGGGTCAGCGCGAATTGACCATGATCAAACAATTTTTGCCCGACCTTTCAAAAACCTTTGCTGAATCCGAAATTTATCTGATGGCCTCGCCGGGGAGCACCGTATATGATATCTTCCCGCGTAAAGGTTATCGCATTATGACCCCGTCCACCGACCATGTCGGCTGGAACGGTCTGGCCAGCAAAAAATATATCGCCCTGCTCCGGGAGAATAAGTATGACCTGATTCTCGATTTGAATTTGGCTCCCAATTCCTTTGTGCAATCAGTTCTTCTGGAATTCCCCAAAGCCATTAAGGTTGGCAAGGGAAACAGTCTCGGCGCTCCGTATTACAATATCGAGATCAAAACCAAGTTTATTCGAGATGAGAAAAATATATACCGATCAATCATCTCCACTATCGATAAATTAAAAAATCCTGCATCTGCTGGAATCGATACAAGTGCGAATTAATTTTCCGGAGGAAACGTGTACCTGAAAAGATTGGAATTGCTGGGTTTTAAATCATTTCCGGATAAAACAATCATCAAATTCACACCCGGAGTCACATCCATCGTCGGCCCTAACGGTTGCGGCAAAACCAATATTCTCGACTCCATTCGCTGGGTTCTGGGCGAGCAGAAAGTGTCTCTGCTCCGCGGAACCAAGATGGAAGAAATAATTTTCAACGGTACCCGCGATGTCAAACCGCTTGGCATGGCCGAAGTGACCCTGGTTGTCCAGAATAATAAAGGGGTTCTACCCACCGAGTATAACGAAGTTCAGATCACCCGCCGCCTTTTTCGCTCCGGTGAATCCGAGTACCTGTTGAACAAGGTCCCCTGCCGGTTGAAAGACATCCAGGAGTTACTTATGGATACCGGCATGGGTTCGCATATATATTCGGTTATCCAGCAGGATATGATTGAGGCCATTCTTTCGGATAAAGCCGATGAACGGCGTTTTCTTTTCGAGGAAGCGGCCGGGATTTCCAAGTATAAGAATCGCAAGAAAGCGGCTCTGCGGAAACTCGATGCTACCGAGGGCGATCTGCTTCGTCTGAAAGATATTGTGGCCGAGGTCAACAGTCAGGTCAACGCCCTCAAACGACAGATGAATAAAGCCCAGCGATACAAAAGCCTGTCCGAGGAATTGAAAGCCTGGGAGATATTCTTAAGTAAAAACAACCTGACACAACTGGCCCGGGAACGGCATGAGTTATTGATAAAGCGCGATCAGGCCTCCGATATCAAAATCAAGGCTGATACCGATATCGACCGCCTGTCCGCCATTCAGGAAGAAGACCGTAAGCGGTTGACCGATATCGACCGCCTGCTGACCGAAGCCGGCAATGAAATCTATATTAAATCCGAGGAGGCCCATGCCGTTGAGATGGAAATCACCCAGCTTCGGGAAAGACGTGATCATGCCCGGCAAACTCGCGAAAAAAATCTGCTTGATATCGAGGCCTTCAAAAAACGCAAAAGCATTTTGTATGAACAAATCGATGAAATAGAAAAAAATCTGGTTTCACTTGATGAGGAACTGGCCCGAACCGACCGCGAAACGGAAAATGCCCGGGTCAGTCTATCATCTGTCGATGAGGAACTTCTCGCGGCCCGACGCGATCGCGATGAAATCCACAAAAAACTGATGGCGGTCGAAAACCAGTTGACGGCAGGACGCAGCGATGATTCTAACCTCAAGGAGCAGAAGTCCGAAATTGATTCCGGTCTGGCCAATTATGACATTCGCACCGAGGAATTGAATAACAGGAGAAATGGCCTGGTTGATAGCCGATCAGCACTGGAAACGGAACTGACTTCTCTCAGAGAAAAAATGATCACTCTCCAGTCGGAACGGACTGAACTGGAAGAGACTGTCGTTACCCTGAACGAACAGGCAGAAGAGGTCTCGGGGAATATTTTCGATCTAACCGCTTCTCTCGAGGCCGCCGAGGCCCGATGTCATCTCCTCAAGGAAATGGTAACTCAGTACGAGGGTTACGGTTCCGGAGTCGTGGCGGTCATGGATATTCGGGAACGATGGCCGGGGCTGGTGGGAACCGTGGCCGATAATTTTACTCCCCGGCCGGGTTTTGAAGAAGCTGTCGAAACCGCTCTGGGGGAACTGGCTGAATTTATGATCTGCCATGATCGGACGACCGCCGAGGATATCATTGCCTACCTGAGAAACGAAAAGAAAGGCAAAGCTGGTCTTCTTATAGCCGAGATGGCGGATTCCGAGAATCCCCCGACCAGGCCCCATTTGCATGATGAGGGATTTATCGGCTGGGCTGATGATTATGTGGCGACCCCGGACGATTTCAAACCGCTGGCAAAATTGATACTCTCCCGGATTGCTCTGGTTCAGGCCGAAGCCGCCGAACGTATCATGGCTCAGCTTCCGCCCTTTTTCACATTGGTGACGCCTGAAGGGAAACAATTCCAGGGGAAAGCTGTTGTCTCGGGCGGATCGCGTGAGGGTGTATCTTTACTTGGCCGTAAAGAAAAAATCCGGGAGCAGGAGCAACTTATAAATGATCTCCGAGATAAGTTGAATATCGAGCGGGAATCGCGCAACCGGATAACCTCATCGGTGGGCGCCCGCCAGGCGGAATTAGGAGATATACACAATCGTCTGGAATCTCTGCGGGAGGAAATCGAAAAAAGCGAGCGCGAAATAACCGCCAGAAAATATGAAATCGAGATGACGGCCGGCGAAATGCACCGGATTGCAAGGGATCGGAAAGAACTCGCGGTCAAGCTGGAATCACTGCAGAATCGGCAGTACAGCCTGGATTTGAATTACGATCAACTGGCCCGGGAAAAAGACAATATTACCGCCGAGCTTCAGGAGCAGGATAAACGGATCAAAATTCTTGAAACCGGATCCGATGAAGCCGAGGCGAGTTATTCCAATCTCCAGATTCGGCAGATCGAACTTAAAAGCAAGAAACAGCAATTGCAGAGCCAGATCAAACATACCAATGAATTGGTTTTTGAAATCGACAGCAATTCCCGCGATAAATCCGACGAGATTGTTCGGGTCGAATCCGATACCCGGGATGTCGGCGACAAAATCAATGAACTGGAAATCAACCTGAAGGCGGCTTTCGACGCCCGGTCCGAAATATCCGAGCGCCAGAACAAGATCCGTGACGAGTACTCGGCACTTCAGGAACAGATTGATAATCGCGAAAGGGAAATTAAAACCACGCGGCAATCACGCGAAGAAGCCGGCAATAATCTTCATGATATCGAAATCAGGATGACTGAAATCGATTCGGAGGCGAAGAATGTCCGGCAGAAAATTCAAGAAGAATATGATCTTGATCTCGAAGAAATTACGGCTGAGCCGCCTGATCCCAATGTCCCGGTCGAAGAACATCCGGCACGGATGCAGGAGTTAAAGGAACGATTAAAAGATTTCGGCGGAGTCAATTTACTGGCCCTGGAGGAATATGATACCGCCCGGGAACGCCAGGAATTCCTGACCACTCAGATGGAAGACCTGCTGAGTGCCAAATCGACTCTCCAGTCGACTATCTCGAAAATCAACCAGACTGCCAAACGGTTGTTTATGGAAACCTTCGAAAAAGTGCGGCAGAATTTCAAAGAGGTTTTCGAGGAGCTCTTTACCGGCGGCGAGGCTGATATCAACCTGGTGGATATCGAGGATCCGCTCGAATCGCCGATTGAAATCACCGCCCGCCCCCGAGGCAAGAAACTGCTTTCGATTGCCCAGATGTCGGGTGGCGAGAAAGCTCTGACCGCAATCTCTCTTCTTTTCTCCATATATCTGGCGAAACCGTCGCCGTTTTGTATTCTGGATGAAATCGATGCCCCGCTGGATGATGCCAACATCCATCGGTTTTTAAGAATTATCCGCACCTTCTCCGAGCAAACCCAGTTTATTATCATCACCCATAACAAAATCACCATGGAGGCGGCCGATATCCTGTATGGTATTACCATGGAACAGCCCGGTATCTCGAAAGTCCTCTCGGTACGTTTCAATGACGAAGATGAGGAGCGTATAATCGACACTGCGGTACGTGATGAGAAACCTGCCGTGGAGCCGGATATCCCGGAGGCCGTCAGAGAGCGAATGACCAGCCAGGTCAATATCGGCAGTACCGATGAAACCGAATAATCCAGGATTTAAAATAAACTATGTTCTCTAAATTGAAGAGACTCAGGGAATCCCTGAGCAAGACGCGCAGTAATATCTTCGGGAAAATCGGCCAGCTTATCGGCGGCCGCAGAATAGATGATGATCTTCTCGAAGAGATCGAAGAGATTTTACTCAAAGCTGATCTTGGGGTTGAAGCGACTGACCGTATAATCGACCATCTCCGCGAGCAGGCCCGCCAGGAAAAAATCTCGCAATCGGAGGATGTCTTCAGTCTATTAAAAAAAGAAATATCGGACATACTCGAAAAAAACCTCATCGGATCATTTCTGGATAACAATCATAAGCCAGTGGTATGGCTAATCACCGGAGTCAATGGGACCGGCAAGACCACCACCGTTGGGAAGCTGGCCCGTTATTTCAAAGATAACGGCAAATCGGTGATGATTGCCGCCTGCGACACCTTTCGGGCGGCGGCGGTGGAACAACTGGAAATCTGGGCTCAGCGTTCCGGGGTTGATTTTATCCGTGCCCATACCGGGGCCGATCCAGCTTCGGTGGCCTTTGATGCCGCCAATGCCGCCAAATCCCGGAATATTGATTTTCTGCTGGTCGATACCGCCGGACGTCTTCACACCAAGGCCAACCTGATGGAGGAATTGAAAAAAATCCGAAGGGTAACCGAAAAAGTGATTCCTTCCGAATATATCTTTTCCAAATTGATTTTAGATGGCACAACCGGTCAGAATGCTCTTTCCCAGGTCAAGGTTTTCGCCGATGCCGTCGGTTGCGACGGGCTTATTGTTACCAAGCTGGATGGTACCGCCAAGGGCGGTATTATAGTGGCTATCGCCGAGGAATTATCAGTTCCGGTCGATTTCATCGGTATCGGGGAAAAAATCGAAGACCTGCAACCCTTCAATTCCCGGGATTATGTCGAGGCCCTTTTTGAAAGTTGAACAGATACAGGTCACTACTCACCGGAGAAACGAACTACTGGATATTACCCGATTGATCCAGGAATATATCGACCGAATCAATCTGGATGACGGTGTGATTATTCTCTGGGTGCCGCATACAACCGCCGCTTTAACAATTAACGAAAATGCCGATCCTGATGTGGTCAGGGACATCCTCTTTAAAATGGAAAGAGAGTATCCACAGCAGGATAATTACCATCATGGTGAGGGTAATTCCGATGCCCATATCAAGTCCTCCCTGTTCGGTCCGTCCCTGAACCTGATCGTCGACAGCGGCAAGCTCTTGCTGGGAACCTGGCAGGCCGTTTATTTTTGCGAATTCGATGGGCCGCGAAAGAGAAAATTATACTTAAAGGCATTATCCGGCTGATGTTAAAAATCAACATTATTGCGGTCGGCAAGAATAAGGAAACCTGGGTTGAAGAAGCGATCAATCACTATCTTAAACTGCTTGCCAGGCATGCCTCGGTATCTTTCATATATATCCCGGACCTCAAGAAGAGCCGGGAGCTTGATAATCCCGAACTCCCCCGTCTGGAAGCGCCTCTGATCTTTAAAAAAATAAAATCATCCTGTACCGTGGCCTTAGTAGATAAGGGGAAAACTTACACCTCTGAAGAATTCGCCGAGTACATTAGCGGATTGATGATGACCTCCGGCGGATCTGTGGATTTCATCATTGGCGGCATCCATGGATTGGATAAGTCAATTCTCATTACTTGCCGTGAGACTCTCTCCCTTTCCCCCATGACCATGTCGCATCAGCTTATTCGTCCGGTTCTTCTGGAGCAGTTGTACCGGGCCTTTTCCATTCTTTCAGGCGGCAAATACCATAAATAAAATGAGCCGATCGGCGTATGGCCGACCGGCTCGCTTATGAAGGAAAGCGTACCGCAGTTAAATGGATTATTTTATCATGGTCATTTTCCTGGTAGTCTTGAACTGCCCGGCCGTGACCTTGTACAGGTAAATTCCGGAGGCGACCGTCCGTCCATCGGACCCGGTGCCGTCCCAGGTAATCGAAATCACACCAGGATCGGAATCACCGCCGAATTGTCTGACCAGTTGACCATTAACATTATAAATCGTCATATCCCAGTGACAGGCGACCGGCAACGACAGATCAATAGTCGTAATCGGATTGAACGGATTGGGATAATTCTGTGAAACCATGAAATCTTCCGGCAACAGTTTGAGGGTGTTGCTGGAGGTCATGGCTTCGCCATGGAAACTGGCAAATGAGGTTTCCACCAGGGTAATATTCCCCTGCCCGCTGTAGGATAATTTCAGAAGTTCACCGGTTCCGCTCTTAATTGTGCGGCTCGGCTCGAAACTGTATATCAGGATTCGGATTTCCGAATCGGAAATGCTGTAAGCCAGTTCCATACCATCAGCCAGATCGCCGAGTTGCGGCGGTTCCGGAACCAGGCCTTCGTACTGGAAGACCAGGAATCCGGCTCCGGCGGCACAGGCGCTCCGGGCTTCGACACTGAGTGAGCCATGGTTGTCGCCAACCGCCAGATCGATATTCAGATTATGCGGCGAGACTTTGGGGATCATGGTGGCATCACCGATAATGACCCGGATCAAATAAACCAGGTCAGCCACTGATAGGGCATAACCATCGGCGTTTATATCGGTCGCCGCAATCTGACCATCCACATTGACAACGAATGCCGCCAGACCGTGGATGAAATAATTGGTGAAAACCACCGCGTCTGCGATCTCATAGGCCACGCCGTTCAAATTGACATCGCCCCGGTCATCGATTTCCTCGGGATGTTTAACGCATATCCCGCCGTTGTGTAAATAAACGCAACGGACCGGTTTTGTCTTATCTCCAACCATACAGCTATCGGGAGCGCCGGTATTAGCGAGACGGGCGCTTTCAGGGAAGTGGATGTCATCAGATTCATCCCAGATAACACTTCCGAAGGGGCCGTATATTCTGGAATCGACATACAGAATATCACCGATGGTGTTGGAGAAGGAATTGTCACCGCAATCGGCCCAGACAAAACCGATCGGCAAATACTGGCCGCCAAGATTTTGATCATTGACCACACGCATTAATAATTGCGATAGAATCCCGTCGGGACTCAGCTGTTCCGAAGGCGGGTGGTACGGTCCATCGTTTTGATCGGCAATACCGACCAGGTGCACTAGACCCGATGGACATCCTGATCCGCAGTCTTCGCTGGGAATATTATAAATGAAGTACTCCCATTCACTGATGGCCGAGCCCTGAGATGCATACATGAAGATCAGAGCCGAGGCATCATAGCCAATCAGAAGATCAAAACCACCGATTTCCTCACGGGTATCAATCGTAACATACACAGGAACCCTGGATCCGACCACAAAGCAGGAATCAGTTTCAATAGCGACCTCGACACATACCGAACAGGCGGCCGACGGGAATACCGTTACCTGGAATGTCTTTTCGTCAATCGAGCAGCCATCACTGGCCCGGAAACAGAATTCGTAGGTCGTATCCATGTTGTCGGGAGTGAAACAGACATAACCGCTGTCATCGCAGACGGCGAAATATTCGCCGGGACCGCAGGTTTGGGTTATGGTTAATTCTCCCTCGCCCGAATCTTCGGCAAAGATACCGTCAATGCAAATCTGGCCTTCATCATCATCACACCACGGAATCATAACATCTTCCGGAACTGTCAAAACCGGCGGATCATCCTGAATAATCGTAAGATTAAGTTCGCAGGTGTCCGCGCCGCAATTGGATGAGGCAATAATGGTTATCTCGTGAAGACCGGCCTCCGACACCGGTACACAAACCATCCCGCCGGAGTATTCCCCTTCAGGAAGAACCGTGACCTCCGCTTCGGCGCCAACCACACCGACATTGAAACATACTTCATCGACTTCCGCCAGGCAGACCAGGGTATCGATATCACCCGGACAGGTTAACTCCGGAATTTCGTTTATAACGATGTCGGCTTCCACATGGCAGGTATCGATGTTGCATGGAGTCGCCGCAATTATGGTAAACATATAATGACCGGTAGTATCGGCCATGAAGGAAAAGGTTTTGGTTGTAAAATTGTATGTACCGTAAGGAAGAATACTTACCGAGGCCGAACTCGGTGTAATCGGCAGAAGAAGATTCACCGTACCGGGGGAACATAGAGATACCGCCACCGGCAGATCGGGACATATAATACCGGCATACTGATCGATAATGACATTGACTTCAATAATACAGGTGTCGGCACCGCAGTCTTCGGTGGCAATTATCATTGACTCGTAATGACCGGAAGTATCGACATACATGCATAATTCGCCATCAACATAGATGCCATAGGTGGCGATCACTTCGGCCGTCGATGGGCTAATTGAAATCGGGATACAAAGTTGTCCCGGATCACAGAGATGTTTGGTGATAGGTTCGGCCGGACAATCGATTACAGCCACCGCTCCGGTCGTTACCGTTACACAAACCGTATCCCGACCGACCGCTTGGCATTCATCATAAGCCGAAATAATCAGGCAGTGACTACCAACATTCTCCGGCGTAAAACAGACTTTTTCGGCTTCTGAATCGTAATAACCCATAGGCGAAACAACTATGGAATCAAGAGCATTATCCCGATCAATGATTTCGACAGGGATGCAGACCTCCTCATAATTGCACTGGAAAACACCGGTATCCGGCCCTGCTGAGACCACGGGAGCGTGATTGAATACGACCGCAATACTCAAGTGACATGTGTCAGCCCCGCATTCGGATTCCGCCGCAATAGTCAGGTCGTATATGCCCTCGGTATCAGCCATGAAACAGATCTCCCCGTTTTCAAAACTGCCCACGGGACTGATTGAGACCTCGGCATCCTGGGGAATGATATCTATCGGCAAACAGACTGCTTCAGGTCCACAAAGGAATACGGAGGTGTCCTCGGGGCAGGTAATCTGGGCAGGTTGTCCGATTTCAACATCGAATGTTAACTGACAGACATCACTGCCGCATTCAGCCTCGGCCGTAATTTCAATCAAGTAAACTCCGGAAGTGTCAGCTTCAAAACACAACTGCCCATCGGCAAAAGTACCGTATGAAGGTGTTACGGTTGCATTAAGCGGACTGATCCCGAGTTCATAGCAAACGGTTTCCGGGCCGCACAGGAAATTATAAATCGGTTCGGCCGGGCAATCAATTACAGCCGCTTCACCGGTGGACACGGTTACTATGGTCGTGTCGCTGGCCGAGAGATAACATTCATCGGTAGCGGTGGTAATAATAGTATAGACTCCAGCCGTGGTCGGAGTGAAACAAACCCGGCCGGTTTCACTGTCATAATAACCGATATTGGTGGAAATAGATTCGATGTTGACATCGGGATCAACTACCACGACACCAAAACAGATTTCATTAAAAACACACTGGAAAACATCGAAATCAGCTGCCGAAGTGACTGATGGACTTCTGTTCTCGATAACATTTATAACAACCGTATCGGCGTCTATGGCATTACATGAATCGATGGCTTCGACAATAATCGTATGTGAACCGGCTTCATAATCTTCAAGACAGACATAACCATTAGTCAGCTGCCCGCCGTAAGCTGTTATCGATTTAAGATTATTATCGATATCGGTAATGGTAACCGGTATGCAGATCGGATCCCACTCACATATTACAACGGTGGTGTCATCGCCCAGCACCACTTCGGGATTGCTGTTGAGATATACGTTAACCTGGGTGGTATCGGCCTTGGTGAGCCCGCACTCGTCGACTGCGGTAGTAATAATATTATAATTTCCGGCTTGAGTCGGCATGAAACAAACCCGACCGGTGGCGGAATCATAATTTCCATCTAGCGAGACCGTTACCGACTCAATATTATCATCGGCATCACTGATATCGACCGGGAAGCAGATTTCAGTCAGGCCGCAAAGGAATTCATCGAAATCCGGGGCAGATACTACGTCCGGTGCGCTGTTCATTTCAACATAAACAACGGTCGAATCATAGTCGGTTTTGCCGCATCGATCAATCGCCATGGCAACAATGGCATATCGGCCCGGGGTCGTGGGTGTAAAACAGATACGCCCGGTTATGGCATTATAGATCGTTCCCGGGGTTACAACGATTCGGACGATATTATTATCGACATCGCTGATACCGACCGGGATACAAACTTGTTCGGGGCCGCACAGCGAAACATTCATATCCGGATTCATAATTACCAGCGGTCTTGAATTCAAAGTTACATTCACGGTAAACTGGCAACTATCTTTGCCGCACTCGTTCTCGGCGACTATTTTAAGATTTTTTGTGACCGAACAGTTGGTATAAAAACAGATCGTGCGGCTGCCATGATCATACCAGGCTGATGCCGGATAAACAGTCACGTCGGCATCCTCAGGTATTCCGCCAATCTCATAACAGAGAGTATCGGCGGCGCAGATAAATTCGGAGATATTTCCGGGACATTCCAGCGTAATCGGCTGACCTGTCTCTATCGTCACAATGGTCGTGTCTTTATCATATGCCTCGCAGGCGTCGTAGGCGGTGGTAATAATATAATAGACACCGGCCGATTCAGGCGTGAAACAAACGAAACCGTTGGAATATGTGCCGATGTTGCTGGTTATCGAGACGATATTATTATCTCCGTCGGTAACCGCCACCGGGATACATATTTCATCTTCCCAGGTACAGGTAGTCAGACTCGTATCCGGTCCGGAGGTGACCACCGGCGGGGTGTTAAGCTGGATATTGATACAAACGGTCGCAGTATCGCTACCGCACATATCGGCCGCGGTAATATCGAAGCAGTAAGTTCCGGCAGTATCGGCATCAAACGTAAGAATACCCGTTTCCGGATCAATTGTCCCATCACTGCTGATCAGAGAGAATGTTATCGGGTCATCCTCGGGATCAACCGCCAGGATATAATAGCTTATTATCTGACCGGGCAGGCATTCAAAATAGTCACCGTTCCCGGATGTTATTTCAGGAGAGGCGTTAAAAGTGATATCGACAGCGAATGAACAGGTGTCAACACCGCATTCGGCCTCGGCAGAAACATTGATTACATAGTGACCTGAGGAATCAGCCCGAAAGCAAATTTCGCCATCGGAGTAAGAACCTATTGGCCAGATATTGATGCTAACTTCATCGAGCGTGATTTCCAGCGGAAGACAAACCTGATCGGGGCCGCATAATTCGATCGTCGTATCATCCGGGCAGATTATAACCGGAGTCTGGCCAATTTCAATATTAAATGTCAGCTGGCAGGTGTCTGAACCGCAAAGAGCATCAGCAATGACATCGATCACATAAGTTCCCGTCGTGTCGGCCAGAAAGCATAATTGACCATCAGTATATTCACCATATGAAGCCGTAACATTTGTATTAGCAGGCGATATTTCCAGAGGATAGCAGATTGTTGTCTGGCTGCAGACACTCATGTCAATCGGATTCTCAGGGCAAATGATATTGGCGCTTTCCCCGGTGGCTACGCTGATAACTACCGTATCCTCATCGGAGGCGTAACATGAATCGGAAGCGGTTATGATAATCTGATAATCACCAGCGCCGGGCGGCGTAAAACATACCCGGCCATTTTCAGAATCGTAATATCCCGGATTGGCCGATATAGTCTGAAGATTGCCATCAAAATCATTGGCATCTATATCGAAACAAATTTCTTCAAAAACGCACTGAAAGACATCGAGATTTTCCGGTCCAGTAACCACGGGAGGAGAATTAATTTCCACCGTAACCGTTATCGAATCACGGAAGACAGCACCGCACTCATCAACCGCCTCCAGGACAAAATCATATTCTCCCGCCTGTTCGGGTGTAAAACAGATAAATCCCCCGGAATATGTCCCGGTACCAATCAGATTGACCGTCTCAAGATTATCATCCGGATCATTGACTGCAACCGGAATGCATGTCTGAGCCGAGGCGCAGAGAAAGACAGTGCTGTCGGACATCGATATAAGAGGCGGCCGATTATAATTTACGGTGACCATTGAAAGAGCGGTATTTTTGTGACCGCACGAATCGATGGCCGTAATTTCGATTTTATAAACACCGCCCGTATCATCGGGAGTAAAACAGATCATGCCACTTTCGGAATTATAATACCCTGGCGAACTGACGGTAACCGATGACAGGTTGTCATCGGGATCGGAGATCGAAACCGGCAGACATATTTCTTCAAGATCACAGAGGAAGAATGAAGCCTCGGGAGTTAATTCCACCACCGGCGCGGAATTCAACTCAACAAAGACCTCGATAGAATCTATATCCGATACACCGCAGTCATCAATGGCCTGAACATAAATCGTGTTAAAACCGGCCGTTTCAGGCGTAAAACAGATTTTCCCGGTCGTCTCATTATAACTTCCTTGCGGGGTAATGATGATCTCGGACAAGTTATCGTCGATATCGCTGATACCGACCGGAAGACAAATTTCATCAAGATCGCATAATTTGACAGTCGTATCCGGCGCCAGAATGACCAGCGGGGCCGAGTTCATCGTCACATCAACCTGGAACATACAGCTGTCCCGGCCGCATTCCGTATCAACCACAACCTTGAGATCTTTTTTCACAGTGCAATTGGTGAAGAAACAAATCTTTCCGGCCTCGGCATCATACCAGGCCGATGGCGGAGATACACTTATTTCGGCATCAGGAGGAATTTCACCCGGATCGAAACAAATGGTATCCGGACCGCAGATGAAGACCGAAGTGTCACCGGGACAATTCAGGCTGAATGTTTCCCCTTTGACCACAGTGATAATGACCGTATCTCTCGGATTGGGAGGACAGGCATCATCCTTGGTATATTCGCCGCGAAGGCATTTATCGGTCGCTTCGTAAATGAATGTATAATCGGCCGAATCAACATCGTCCGGAAGAAAACAGGTTATCCCGGATAAAGCGCCGGTCATGCTGAAAACCCCGGGACCACTCCACTGGATTATTTCGATTATATCGCCGGCATCGGGATCAGCCGCAAATATTTCAAAACAAATCGAATCCGGCTGGCAAATATAAAACTTTTGATCGGGATTGTCGAACGACGGCGAAGTGTTGACACCCACAGTGACACATATTTCGGCCGTATCGGTGCAATATCCGTCGCTGACCATAATCGTATGGCAATATATCCCCGGTTCCTTGGACCAGAATTTCAATGAACCGGTCAGGCTGTCGAGTGTTCCCTCACATGATACCCGTCTGAATGTAAGCGGATCGCCATCGGGATCCGAAGCTTCGACCAGGATGGTTACATAACCCTGAGTCGAACATAATAATACGGTGGTATCGCTGGAGGTGATCTGCGGCGAACCGTTGATATCGACAGTATATGATTTGGTGACTATAACCGAATCGCCCTCGCTGTCTTTGGCCATCAGGGCGATGTCGAAATCGCCGGAACCGGCCGGCGTATATTCATAGATAACCTCAACCGGGGAAGGTCCGGATTGCGTTGATATCGATCCCGGTCCGGACAGCTGAGTTATGGTTATAACCCGGCTGAAATTGGTATCCTTGACCACGAAAGTGTCAGAGATAGTACCAAAATCACAAAAATAGAAACTCTCAAAGTCGAGAAAATTATAAAAATAGGGATTCGATGATGGAGGCGTCGCATTATCGGTTGCCCCTTCACCATCACCCATAACCCCGATTAAAGTCATCGTGCCATCATCAGTAATATCGGAGTTCTTCGAATCCGCCTTGTAGCCGCTGCCAGGGTATGCCTCAGCGGCAATATCATAATATGGCAGGCGGTGGCTGCCGGTTTCCGCAAAAGACCCATACGCTAAAGCAATGCTTAAAATGATTATGGAAACCGCAACTTTTACAAAGAGTTGCAACCTAATCATCCTTCCTCCATAAGTTCAATAGTCGCTCCTAATTATTATGACAATGGCGGTAAAGGGCATAAGGAGACTAGACTATAGTCATTTTCAGTTACGCTAACCTTCATCAAAACTGTACTGGCCCAGATAATAATTCGCGTGTTAATAAGACCCTGTTGTAAAAGGCGAGTACTGCTGCAAAACCATTGATAATATATTCTTATTCGCCAATAAGTCAAGGTATTTCTGGTCTGGTTTACCGGCCCGAAATTGTTTTCTAACATTCTCTTATCGCCACTTGAACAAATCCGCATGGAAAACCTCCGTCTTGCCTTTGACCCGTACCGATATGCGTATTTATTCGTACAGGTTGAAACCATGCAACTTCCGTATATGCAATATCCTTGCCTTTTTAATATGAAGCTTGATTCTTCCCAATTTTGGATGGCAGGCATCTCCCCAATCTGATACAATTATGTCAGAAGGCTATCTAAGTTACTGTTAATTAGTGGGTTAGGCTGTTGTGCGATTTTCTGACAATTGTTCCATCCAAGACAGAAATATTAAAATATTGCGGCGGGGTATCAACTCTTGAGGATTAAAACAGAATAATATGCATGATTATGCAGGCTTTTGTTAATGGATATTCATACAATTTTATAAAATCCCGGTCCTTTTACAGAAAAGACCGGGATTTTGACAAGATTAATTAATTGCCGCCAAGGATAACCGGAAGACCATGTTTTGAATCGCCGATAATAACTATCTTGGTATTCTGCGATTCCGCCAGCTTCTGAGTCGCCTCGATTCCCTTCCAGGTCAAAAGCGAGGGTGTCACCCCGGAGGCAACGATTTTCTGGAAATCGGCAATACCCTGGGCCTCGATCCGTTTCCGCTCCGCCTCCTGCTTTTCCTTCAGAAGAACGAATTCCATTTTCTGTGCCTCCTGATCGGCCTCCAGCTTGGCATTGATGGCTTCAGTTATCTTCTGAGGCAAAACCACATTCCTGATGATTATATTTTCAACTGATATGAACTTCTGAACCATCAACCCCTGCATTTCCGATAGAATTTCACTGGCAATCGCTTCCCTTTTGGAGGAGTAAATTTCTTCGGGTTTGTATTTTCCCACTACCGCCCGGGCCACTCCGCGCATAGCCGGGGCGACGGCAATATTAAAATAATTTTTACCAACCGTTATCTGGAGCGAATCCAGCTTGTCGGCCACCGGTCGGTACCAGATGGTAACTTCAAGTCCGATTGAGGCGCCGTCGGCCGAAAGCACATGCAAATCCTCGCGGCTTTCATTAAGCTGAATCTGGTAAACGAACATGGTATTCCATGGGAAATGCCAGTTGAAACCTTCAGCATAAATCTTCCCCATCTCCGTTCCATCGCCGAATTTATAATAGAATACCCCCCGATGTCCCGATGGAATCTGGGTCCCGCAACCGATTATCCCGGAAATAAAAACCAAGATCAATAACAGCGGTAACAGCCGGTGTGCCCTGAGATGACGATCAAACATAAGACCTCCATGTTATAAATGTTACAATTGATTAATTCCCTTTAAATGGTCCCGTAAGAATGTTACAAAGAGGCGCGATTTAATACAAGGCAAAAATCGGGATTATTTTGAATTATTGATTTTAAATGGTATTGCCTGATCGACCTTTTTAACCAGTGTCGAATCATTATCCAGTACCCATGAACCGTCAACAATAAACAGGTTGAAAAATGCCTCGCTTGAAGATGGTAAACGCCAACCCGTTGTATATTTGTCGCCGGAAAGTACCGTCCTGAAACTTCCGATTACCTTTCCTCCGACCAGAGGAAAGACATTCAGCGATTGATCGGTCGTGAATACTATCGAATCCTTCGGAGAAATAATCACAACATTGTTTTTATTGAAATATTTCCAAAATTTAATATGTGGAATATACATAATATACATGGTGTCGGGCGGTAACGTTGAAAATGCCTCTCCGCCTGAAGATTTGAATTCGCCGACCGCGGCGGCGGCCGTTGTTACACATGAATATCCCCAGAAACGCCAGCCGTGATATTCATAGTTGTCATCATATAGTTTTAGAAAATATGCCCGCCTGGTAACCCAGCTTTCCATGTAATGGTAAAATGCCGTATCGCTATTTCCGATCGTGTCGACCCGGCCATAAAAGAAATCATGGATTTCAATCACGGCATTCAAAATCTGATCAAATCCACCGATATCACGTGGAATCGTATCGATGTCGCAGTCATAATATCTGATAGTGGAATCAATATGTACCATTACCCGGAGGGTATCATCGGCGTAATAGGAATCTTCAGGGTAAAGATTGATGGTATACAATTCTCTTCCGTCGACAGATTCCTCGATAAAAGAGCGCATCTCATCGAAATATGTCGTTTTATCCGGATCATCGGGACTGCATGATATTGAAATAACCATCAGGGAGAAAAGAACGGCCATAAGTACATAACGGTTAAAGGCAGACATTTATATTACCTCTTTTTCCTGTTTCTCAGGGTATCTTTGATATTCTTGATCTCGTCGCGGAGAGCCGCGGCCGTTTCGAATTCCAGATTCTGAGCGGCTTTTTTCATGGCCGCCATCAGGAAGTTAATCTGTCCTTCGGCCGTCATCTGGGCGAAATAATCAGGTTTCTCGATCACCTGCTCGTCATCAGCCGTCCGGGAATCGGCGAATTGAGTCGCTTTCAATATCTCATCCCGGGTTTTGAATATCGTCTCCGGTTCAATATGGTGCTCTTTGTTATATTCCAACTGCTTCAACCGGCGGCGCTCGGTTTCCTCGATCGCCTTCCTCATCGAATCGGTAACCTTGTCGGCGTAAAATATCACTTCCCCGTTTTTATTTCGTGCCGCTCTCCCGGCCGTTTGAATCAATGACCGTTCCGATCTTAAAAAGCCTTCCTTATCGGCATCAAGGATTGCCACCAGTGAGACTTCCGGAAGGTCCAATCCCTCCCGGAGTAGATTTATCCCGACCAGAACATCGAATTCCGACAGACGTAAATCCCGGATAATTTCGGTCCGGTCGATGGCGTCGATTTCACTGTGCAGGTAACGAACCCGGATATTCAGTTTGGCCAGATAGTTGGTCAAATCCTCGGCCATCCGTTTGGTCAGAGTCGTCACCAGAATTCTCTCGTGGCCAGCTACGCGTTTTCGAATCTCGTCGATCAAATCATCCACCTGAGTTGCCAGCGGTCTGACCGTGATTTTGGGATCGACCAGGCCGGTCGGCCGGATTACCTGTTCCACAATCACTCCCCCGGATTTCTCCAGTTCGTAATCGGCCGGGGTGGCCGAGACAAAAACCGCCCGATCTATAAGCGATTCGAATTCATCGAAAAAAAGCGGCCGGTTATCAAGCGCCGAGGGTAACCGAAAACCATGTTCCACAAGAACTTCCTTGCGCGAACGATCCCCCGCGAACATCCCCCTGATCTGCGGCACCGTCTGATGTGATTCATCGATTATTAAAAGGAAATCCTTGGGGAAAAAATCAATCAGGGTGGCTGGTCGTTCACCCGGAAGCCGCCCGGTCAGATGCCGGGAATAGTTTTCGATACCACTGCAATAACCGATTTCCTTCATCATTTCCAGATCATAATGAGTCCGCGAATCCAACCGCTGCATCTCCAGAAGTTTATCCGCGGCGCGGAGTTCCGCCAGTCTTCCCGCCAGTTCTTCCTCGACCTGTTTTATCGCTCGATCGAGTTGCGGCCGGGTAGTTACGAAATGCTTGGCCGGGTAAATGGCCACCTTTTGCCGTTCATTCAATATCTCACCGGTCAGAGGATCGATTTCGGTTATCCGCTCGATCTCATCTCCAAACATCTCCAGCCTCAGGGCCGTTTCCTGGTAGGCCGGAATCAGCTCGATAGTATCTCCCTTGACACGGAAATTACCTCGGGCGAAATTGATATCGTTACGATTATAGTGAATATCGATCAGGGACCGAATGATTTCATCGCGATCCGCCTTTTGCCCCACTTCCAGAAACAGCAGGAGATTCCGGTAATCCTCTGGAGATCCCAATCCGTAAATGCACGAAACCGAAGCGACAATAATGACATCGTCTCTTTCCAGAAGTGAAGCTGTTGCCCGAAGACGGAGCCGGTCGATATCCTCATTCATTGAGGTGTCTTTTTCGATATAAGTGTCGGTGGTCGGAAGATAAGCCTCGGGCTGATAATAATCGTAATAACTGATAAAAAACTCCACGGCGTTTTTCGGGAAGAAGGCTTTCAATTCCCCGTATAACTGGGCCGCCAGGGTTTTATTATGTGATATCACCAGGGCCGGACGGCCATACTCCTTGATGACATTGGCCATGGTGAAGGTTTTGCCGGAACCGGTAACACCCAGCAGGGTCTGGAATTTATCGCCGCGGTGAAGCCCTGCCGTCAATTCCCGGATGGCCTGCGGCTGATCGCCCCGCGGCGTGTATTTCGAAACCAACTGGTAAGGGGATCGGTTACTGCCGGTTTTCATGGAAATGTTTGTATCGATTTTCCTTGTCATCTTCATATTTTTGCCGTTTTCTCAATATATATTTACCTGCCAATATCGCAATCTAATTATAAACGAGCCATCACATCATAATGTTTACATTTGAATTGGAACCGCTTGTCTGTTGGGGGGTTTAATAAAGTGAAGATAAAGCGTAACATGGCAGGATTAAAGAGCGTATAATATGTTAGGGCAAATTTTATCTTGACACCCGTGATTAAAAGAATAACTTATAGAATTCCAAATTGTTAGGGTTCTATATATTGTATTGGAGGATCTTGAAATGTATGCTGTTTTTGAAACCGGAGGATTGCAATTCAGCGCTGAAGTGGGCACGCAGATAAAAATTCCCCATATGACTGCGACACCCGGCGAAATGATCTCGATCGAGAAAGTCATGTTGGTCAATGATGGCGAGAAGTCGTTTGTCGGATCCCCCTATCTGGAATCGGCCAGCATTGAGGCCGAAGTTTTAAATGAAGGTCTGGCCAGAAAAATCGATGTTTATAAATTCAAGAAAAGAACCAAATATCGTAAGGCCCAGGGGCATCGCCAGAAATACACGGAAATCAAGATTAAGAAAATCACTCCACCCGAAAATTGAACCACGGCGAAGTACACATGACACGGAAATGGCCGGCATCACGGATGATCCGGCCTTTTGTGCTGGCTGTGGTGGCGATGGTTATTTTCTTACCCCAACTCCGGGCACAGACTTTTAATGTTGTTAATGTCAATGTGGTCGGCAATAAAGTCGCCTCAACAAGTCTTATCCTGTCGGTCGCCGGAATAAAAAAAGGGGATGAACTGACCGCCTCCGTTACCCAGGAAGCCGTCAGCCGCCTCTATGGACTGGGCTTTTTTCGTGATATCGAAATTCTGGCCGAAGAAGTTACCGGCGGCTTGAACCTGACAATCAAGGTGACCGAATTACCCAAACTCGGGGTTCTTAAGTTCACCGGCAACAAAGAAATCAAAACCAATGATATCAAGGAAAAACTAAACCTGACCGGCGGCAGTTACCTGTCCCAGAATCTTATCTATGAAAAAAGAAATAAAATAACTGATATTTATGGTGAAAAAGGGTACTATCTGGTTCAGGTCGATTTCGGTCTTCAGTACAGTCAGGATTCCTCGATAGCCGATCTGACTTATAATATCAGCGAGGGTTCCAAGGTCAAAGTGGAGAAAGTCGTTCTGACCGGCAACGAGCGAGTCCCTGCCAAGGATATCATCGGGAAAATGCGCAATCGAAAACGCGGACTGCTTAAATCCTCCAATTTCGATAAAGAAAAGTACCCTGAGGATATGGAAAAAATAATCACTTACCTGCATAATAAAGGTTTTATCGACGCTTACCTGAAGTCGGATTCCATTGCCATTGACAGCGCCCGCAATCGCATGACCATTTATCTTGATATTTATGAAGGACCGCGGTACTATTTCGGGACGACTCAGTTCACCGGCAATGAGGTCCTGCCCGATGAAATTCTGGCGAGTGTTCTAAAATACAAGGAAAACGCGGTTTTCGACAACGAGAAATTCGATGAGTCGATTTACGAAATTTATTTCCTCTACCAGGAAAAAGGGCATCTCCATGTCCGCGTTATCGATGATAGAAAAACCAGCGACAGCCTGATTAATATAACTTTTGATATCGTCGAGGGTTTACCTTCTGAAATCAACCTGGTTCGTATTCTCGGTAACACCCGGACCAAAGAAAAAGTCATCCGCCGGGAAATGTCGATTCGACCGGGACAAGTTTTCCATCGCTCGCTGTTAATCCGATCGGTTCGCGATATTATGCAGCTGAATTATTTCGGCAATGTTACTCCGGATATCACCAATCTGCCGTCGGGTGATGTCGATGTCGTCGTCACTGTCGAGGAAAAACCCACCGCCCAGGTTTCGGCCGGGGCCGGTTACTCCGGAGTCGATAAATTCGTCGGCACGTTTGGTCTGGGTATTCCCAATTTCCGTGGTATGGGACAGAATCTGTCGCTTAATATGGATATCGGAAGTACCACCAATTCCTATTCCCTTTCTTTCACCGAACCATGGGCTTTCTCCACCCCGACCTCAGTTGGTGTGGATTTGTATTCCACCAACCGCGAATGGTATTCCGACTATACCGAAGGGCGGCGCGGCGGTGCCATTCGAATCGGCCGCCGGTTGCGATGGCCGGACAATTATTTCCGCGCCTATGCCCGTTACCGTATCGAAGGGGACCGTTTCTATGATTTCAGCGATAGTTATACCGCATCGCATTCGGAATTGACGATTGACGCTTACGAGGAATATGTTCCCGTTTATGATACTTCCGGTACGATTATTATCGATTATACTCTCGATACCACCTATAATTATGAATATGGATCACCTCTCGTAGGTTCTCTGGAAAGATTCAATAAAAACTGGCTGACCCTGTCGAGTGTTGAATTATCAGTCATCAGGGACAGCCGTGATCTTCCCCAGTTCGCCACCAGGGGCTCGATTATTTCCTATTCGCTGGAACAATCCGGTGGGATTCTGGGCGGATTCTGGGAATATCAGAAACATGTTCTGACTGTTTCCAAATTCATTCCGCTGCTCTGGAAATTCGTCCTGGCCAGCCAGGTTACGGCAGGGCTGGTCTCCTCGCCCGGGGCCGATACCACTATTCTCGAATCGGAACGCTTCTCCCCCGGCGGAACCGGCTACAGCGGTATTATCCGCGGTTATGATGATGGCTCCCTGACGCCCGACTCGACCATAACCAGATATGTCACCACCAATTATTATGATGCCACCAGTGGATCCGATAGTATCCTTGTCGAAACGGTTATCGACACCACTACTTACACCACTCGGGTGCGTGGTAAGTACATGCTGGTTGGGAACTTCGAGCTGCAACTACCCATTATCGAAAACCAGTTGTATGGTCTGGCCTTTTTCGATATCGGCAACTCCTGGCTGCATCAATCCGATATCAACCTGAGTAACCTTTATCGAGGGGTCGGGCTCGGTTTCAGGCTGGTTGTCCCCGGTATAGGCACCATCGGATTCGACTTCGGTTATGCCCTGGATGAACACGGCGATGATGGCAAGGGATGGAAACCTCATTTTCAGGTAGGCACAACATTCAGATAATTATGTAATTTTAACATACGAGGAGAGAAATGTTAAAAGGTAAATCGTTTTTATTAACCGGATTGGCAGTTTTGCTGATAATGGCTCTTTCAACCCCGGGTCAGGCTCAAATAGGTAAGGTCGGGTATATCGATTCCGATCGCATTTTCGCCGAATACAAGGACTGGGCCAAAGCTCAGGAAGAATTCAACACGTTGTACAAGGCCTGGGATGATGAGGCCAAAGAAATGCAAAAGGCCTATGAAGATATGACGACGGAATACGAAAAACAGCAGTTGATTCTCTCGCCCGACAAGAAAAAGGAAAGAGAAGCCGCTATTGAGGCCAAACGCCAGAGCCTGGATGCTTTTACGCGCGATGTTTTCGGACCCAGTGGCCGCGCCGAGCGAAAACAAAGCGAGCTGGTCAAGCCCCTGCTGGATAAAATCAACACCGCTATTGAACGCGTGGCCACCGAAGGCAATTATGATTTTATCTTCAATTCCGGGGGCCTTGCCTATGCCAAGCAGGATTTTGACATTACCGATAATGTACTGGATATTCTGGAAGAACAATAAAGGGGTAATCCGGTGTGGGCATTAAACTGAAAGAATTGGCCCGAATCGCCGGTGGTAAACTGGCCGGCGACGGCAATCTGATTATTGAATCCGCGGCCCCGATCAATTCTGCCGGGCCGAGGCAGATAACCTTCGTCGCCAATAACAGATATGCGAAATTTCTTGAAACGACCGCCGCCTCGGCGGTCGTTCTGTCTCCAGACCAGAAATTTGATCGTCTCCCCGTTATTTTCCACAAAGACCCCTATTTCGCCTTTGCTCTTATTCTCGATATCCTTTACCCGGAATCCGGTCAGGGGCAACCGGGGGTTAACCCTACCGCCGTTGTGGCATCCTCGGCCGCCATCGGCCAGGGTTCATCGGTTGGGGCGCTGTCTTATATCGGTGAAAATACCATCATCGGTGAAAACACCGCAATTATGCCGAAAGTCTATCTGGGGCGAAATGTCATGCTGGGGAATAATTGCAAAATCCATCCGGGCGTTAATCTACTTGATGATACGCACATAGGAAATAATGTCATCGTTCACAGTGGAACCGTAATCGGCTCTGATGGTTTCGGATATGCCCGGCACGAAAGCGGTATTAAAAAGGTCAAACAGGTCGGATGGGTGGAAATCGGCAACGAGGTTGAAATCGGAGCCAATGTGACCATTGACCGGGGTGCGCTGGGTCCGACCAGAATCGGTAATTCGGTCAAGATCGACAACCTGGTTCAAATTGCCCATAATGTGGAAATCGGAGATTTCTCGATCATTATTTCCCAAACCGGTATTTCCGGATCCACCAAACTGGGCCGGGGTGTGATTCTGGCCGGCCAGGTCGGAATTGTCGGGCATATTGAGCTTGGCGATGGCGTTATGGTTGGAGCCAAATCAGGTATTAAAAGCTCCGTTCCCTCCGGGCAAAATATGTTCGGTTATCCGGCCCGGGAAATAGGCCGCCAGAAAAGAATTGAGGCCTGTATCAATAGACTTCCGGAACTCCTCAAACGCGTCAACCAATTGGAAAAAAAAGTCAATCCCGATCAGGAATAATATTTTCTGCAATTGAAAAAGGCGGGACATCCCGCCTTTTTTATGGATCAATGCAATTTGCGTAATTCGCTTTAGAACGGCAAATCATCGTCCTCGCCGCTTAAATCACCCGCCGGCGGCGCCTCGGGTGGCATCTCCGTGCTCTGGGCCGGCTGCCCGGCGCCCTGATCGCGGCCGCCCAGGAATTGAAGTCGTTGGGCGACGATCTCGGTCGTATATCGCTTATTGCCGTCCTTATCCTCCCATGAGCGGGTCTGGATTCTTCCCTCAACATACACCGTTCGGCCTTTAGCCAGATATTCCTTGGCAATTTCCGCCTGCCGACCCCATACCACAATATTATGCCACTCGGTCCGGTCCTGCATAACGCCGTCTTTGTCCCGCCATTTCTCCGATGTCGCCATAGAAAAAGAGGCGACCGCCTGTCCCCCCGGTGTATAACGAAGTTCCGGATCCTTGCCAAGATTACCGATAAGGATTGCCTTGTTTATTCCTGCCATGGGTATCCTTCCTTTGAATGTTGGAATCGTTTGGATGAATATAATGGCCGTTTCCCTCCCTGTCAATAACATCTGTGGATTGCAAAGATTTTGCTTGTTGTGTTTTGTCAATCGTATTATTATCAACAAAATTACGCGAAGGGGATATGGATATAATAATCTCAAATGAACGGGCGCTGGCAACCACCCTGGAAAAATTCCTTAAGGATAAGCTGGTCAATTCCGGATTAAAAGGCTATATCCTCGGTCTCTCAGGCGGGATTGATTCATCGCTGGCCGCCTCCATTGCCGCTCGGGCGATCGGAGCCAATCAAATTCATGGTTTAATGATGCCTTATAAACATTCCTCGGGCGATTCGCTGGCCGATGCTGAGAGGCTGGTTAAACAACTGGGTATAAGCTCTGAGACAATTGAAATAAGCCCGATGATTGATGACTATTATAAAAATGTGTCAATCGTTAATAAAGTCCGGCTGGGCAATAAAATGGCCAGGGAAAGGATGTCGATCCTGTTCGATCGGGCCTATGAAATGGGCTGTCTCGTTTTGGGCACCTCCAACCGTACCGAAATCTGCCTCGGATACGGTACATGGTACGGCGATATGGCCTGTTCGGTTAACCCGCTGGGTATGCTTTATAAAACGCAGGTCCGACAGATGGCCCGTTATTACGATATTCCGGGGAGCATAATTACAAAAACCCCCTCGGCCGATCTCTGGCCGGGTCAGACCGATGAAGGTGAACTGGGATTGGAATACGAAAAAGTGGATCGGTTATTGTTCATGATAATCGAACAGGGCCTGACTAAACGTTTGGAACTCACGCGGGCCGGTTTCAGCGATGCTTTTATAGTCCGGGCCGTAACTCTGATAAACAAGTTCCATTATAAACGACATCTTCCGGAGATTCCTGATTTAGGCCTTAACCCCATACCGGATAATGTCGTCATTGGATAAACCGCGGGATGAGCGATATTCTGAAAAAAGGCGTTTTGTACCTTGTACCGACCCCTATCGGTAATCTTGGTGATATTACCAGACGGGCCCTGGAGGTTTTGTCCGAATCAGATTTGGTTGCCTGTGAGGATACCCGTCTATCGGGTCGATTGCTGGCTCATTTCGGATTAAAGAAAAAACTGCTCAGTTATCATGATTTCAACGAACAGAAACGGCTCCCGCAATTACTCGAAATACTCAATGGTGGGGGGACTGTCAGTGTTATCACCGATGCCGGTTCGCCGGGGCTGTCCGATCCGGCTTTTCGGATTATCCGAGCCGCTATTGAAAATAATATAGCCGTGTCTCCTCTCCCCGGCCCCAATGCCCTGATTCCGGCCCTGACCGGATCGGGGTTGGCTCTCGATCGATTCTTTTTCGAAGGCTTTCTGCCCCCCAAATCCGGAGCCCGGAAAAACCGGTTATCAGGATTGAAGGAGCTTGATCATACCCTTGTCTTCTATGAATCTCCGCATCGAATCGAAAGGACTATGGCCGATGCTCTGGAAGTCCTTGGTAATCGACAGGCCTGCATTGCCCGGGAGCTGTCGAAAATTCATGAGGAATTTATCCGCGGCCGTATCTCGGAACTGCTCGAAACAGCCAGGGGACGAATACTGAAAGGCGAGATAGTGCTGGTAATAGCCGGAAAATCCGCCGGGGATAGAGAAAATCAGCATGAGTAAGTGTAAGATCTACCCGTTCGATATTATTATTCTCATCTATCTCTCACTGCTTTCGATACTGATATTATTATTCGGGCGACCGCTTTATTTGTACTTCGATGAATTGCTGTTCAATCTGGGTATAACCGCCCTGATTCTGATGATTATCCGTTACCTCTCCGACACCGACAGGAAGATAGTCCTGCTCTTTCGGCTTCTCTATCCGGCCGTGTTGTTTACGTTTTTTTACCGTGAGACCGGCGGATTGATGCATCTGATATTCCCTGATTTTCTGGATTATCAATTAACCGGATTAGAGCGGTCGTTTTTCGGGGACAATCCGACTCTCTGGCTGGACCGAAATTTATTAAATGTCTGGCTGACCGAAATCCTCAGTCTGACATATTTTCTGTATTACCCCATGATCCCCGTTTTTCTCCTGATGGCCTTTATTAAAAAGGAGTATCTGGTAATCGAAAAATCACTGGCCGCCATCTGTCTCACCTTTTTTATCTGCTATCTGATTTTTATCTTCTATCCGATCGAGGGGCCGCGCTATTTCTTCGCCGAAAAATATATTAATTCCATCAGCGGACCGATCTTCCGGCCAATGGTGGAGCTGGTTCAGGCCAAAGGTTCAGTCCATGGAGGGGCTATGCCGTCTTCACATTTCGGAGAGGCTCTGGTGATGCTGATTTTCTGTTTGAAATATTACAAAAAAGCCGCTATTATTTTTTTGGTAATCGATATCGGAATGGCGCTGGGAACTTTTTATGGCCGGTATCATTATGTTTCCGATGTTATCGTCGGCGGAATCATCGGAAGTGTGGTCACAATTATAGTTATGAAATATTATGAGCGATGGTTTATCACCACCGACAAAACCTGTGAGACGGAAGAGAAAGCTGTAAAATATGTATCCTGAATTATTTAAAATTGGTTCTATTGCCATCCGAAGTTACGGCGTCATGCTGGCGATTTCGTTTTTCCTCGGTGTCTATTACGTTAGCCGAATTGTCAAACGGGAGAAACTCAACTTTGAATATTTCCTGACCGTTTCCTATATCATGGTTTTCACTGGGGTGGTCGGGGCCAGGGTTTCATATGTTCTCTTTCATATAGAGGAATTCAGCGGCAACTGGCTTTCTGCTGTCAATCCCTTTCATGCCGATCATTTCGGGATTGCCGGTCTCAATCTCTACGGCGGGATAATCGGGGCCGTGATTTGCTCTTATATTTACCTGAAGGCAAAAAAACTCCCGGTGCTGGAAACCTTTGATATTTTCGCGCCGACCATCGGTCTGGGTTTGATTTTTACTCGGATCGGGTGTTTCCTCAATGGATGCTGTTTCGGGACCCCGACCGGCTTGCCTTGGGGGGTCAGTTTCCCGGAGGGTTCGATTCCGTATTATATCTTTGGATCCGCTCATTTACACCCCTCGCAAATATACAGCTCACTTTATGGATTACTGCTCTTTGTCTTTCTTCACTACCGCTTGAAACATCGCCACTTTCCGGGGCAGATCCTGGCCATGCTGTTTATGGTCGAGGCGATTTTCCGTTATGCTATCGAATATGTTCGTTATTATGAAGATGCCATGCATATCAATATCCTGGGCATGCATCCCACCTACAACCACCTGATATCGATTTCACTGTTTTTGCTGGGTCTGGGTATATATATCATCCAGTACCGCAGGACGGTAAATAAACAGACCGCAGGGGCTTAATGGACGAAAACCGGATCGGTGATCTCTATGCCCTTTCCTGCGCCATTGTCTGCGGGCTGGGAAATATCCCGGCTAAAGTGGCCGTCGAGGGATTAACCCCGGAGATTTTTAATATCTATTATTTTTCTTTTGCCTGTATCCTGTCAGCCTTTTTCCTTTTGGAAAAAAAGACTCGGCGGGAAGTTTTGAATGTATCACCCCGGATACTGGGCCTTATTTTCGTTCTGGCCATACTTTTCGCCCTGGCTCTCTACCTGTTTATCACCTCGCTGAAACTGATTGAACCGGCCACGGTTTCTTTTCTTTCCCGGTTCGAGGTCATATTAACCGTAATCCTGGCCTTTTTTCTTTTGAAAGAAAAACTAACGGCCGTGGAATTAATCGGAGGGTTGATTGCCCTGGGTGGTATTTTTATACTCAAATATCACACCAACCTGGCCATTTCAAAAGCCGCCACCCTGATGGTCCTTTCCTCGCTTTTATTTGCCGTGGCAGAAGTCATTATCAAGAAGAATATCAAAAGGCTGGGGACTATTAAATTCCTTTTCTATCGAAATATCTTCATGGTATTTATCATGTATGTCATCCTGCTTATCCGAGGTCAAAACTTGTATCTTCCGCCGGCCAAAACCCTCTGGCTTATATTAATCGCGGCCCTGCTTCTCCCTGTCCTGGGGCGAGCCACCTACATGGAGGCTCTGAAACGAATTAATATCTCCCGGGCCGCCCTGATCAGCCAGTCTACCCCGCTTTTTACCGCTCTTTTTGCCTTTGCCATCCTGCGGAGTCTCCCCGTCCCAATCGAATGGCTTGGAGGGGGATTGATTATTCTGGGAGTTGTGGTTGTTCAGTTATCGCGGAAAAAGATATTAACCGAAAATCGAATTGAAAGACAATCGTAGGAATTTATACCCTGCCGTATCAGTGCACCTCAAGCATCCGCTCAAGAGCCAGATAAGCTTTCTGTCGGACTTCATCCGGCACGGTTATTGTCTTCATATCTTCATAGTTTTCAAGACAATAAGCCAGGTCGTTTAAAGTTGTTCTGTACATGTTGGCGCAAACCGGGCAGGTTTGACCGGAAAGCTCGAAAATCTTTTTATCGGGATGTTCATGGGCCAGCCGGTTGATCAGGTTGATCTCGGTCCCGATGGCAATCACCGAACCGGCCGGTTGCTGTTCCACATATTTAACAATGAAGCTGGTCGAACCGACCGCATCGGCCTGCTCCACCACGGTATGAGAGCATTCCGGATGCACCACGATTTTGACATCCGGATATTTTCCCCGGACTTCGGTTACGTGCCGGGAGCGGAAATTGGTATGAACATGGCAATGGCCTTTCCAGAGAATAACTCTGGCCTTTTCAATTTGCTCGTCGCTTAGTCCGCCCTGCTCTTTGGCAAAATCCCAGAGGACCATATCATCGCGAGACAAGCCGTATTTGATGCCGGTGTTATAGCCCAGATGGCGATCGGGAAAGAAAAACAGTTTCTCACGCCGTTCGAGAGCCCATTTATAGGCCGCATCCGCGTTTGAACTGGTGCAGATGAGTCCCCCATGTTCCCCCACGAAAGCCTTTAGCGAGGCCGCCGAGTTCATATAGGATATCGGCATAATTCGTGTATCGCCGCCGAAAGCTTTCAAAACCTCCCAGGCTTCGAGAACCTCCTCAATCTCAGCCATATCGGCCATCGGGCAACCGGCCAGCGGATTGGGCAGGTAAACCTTTTGATGCGGTTTGGACAGGATATAAGCCGCCTCAGCCATAAAATGAACCCCGCAGAAAATTATCAGATCGACATCATCACGTTCCGCCGCGATTTTGGAAAGTCCGTAAGAATCACCCACGGCATCTCCCGACTCGACTATTTCCGGTCGCTGATAATGATGAGTCAGTATTATCGCCTTCCGACCCAATTTTCCCCTGGCGGATCGGATACTGTCTTTCAGCTCCTCCGTTGTCGATTCACGATATTCTTTCGGCAAGGCAAAATACATAAACAAAATTCCTCAATTTCCACTCCATACGTGAAAGAATTCATAATATACTAACATTTTATGAATGCGCAATGTTTCCGTAAACCGATTCATCGGTTTCTCCGAAAGGCCCTGCCAAAACAATTGCCTTGAAATACCGTATGTCATATATTATCGACTTTTAAACCAGCCCGGTTTTGATTCCGGGCGGCCGTGTAATAAAACCGGTTTTTTCGCCGATGATTGAATAACGTTGTCAAAACGGGTTTTTACTGGAGATAATAGGATATGGAAAACAATGCGACTGCTCCGAATTCGAATTTCATCACCGACATAATCGATGATGATCTCAAACAGGGCAAAAACGATCACCGCGTTCATACCCGTTTTCCGCCGGAACCGAACGGCTATCTCCATATCGGACACGCCAAGTCGATCTGTCTCAACTACGGCATCGCCCGGCGTTACGATGGCCGGTTCAACCTTCGTTTCGATGATACCAATCCCAGCAAGGAAGAAACCGAGTATGTCGAATCGATTATCGAGGATGTCCGCTGGCTCGGGGCCGATTGGGATGACCGTCTTTTCTATGCTTCGGATTATTTCGGAACCCTGTATGAATATGCTGTCAGATTGATTAAAAAGGGTTTGGCCTATGTCGATGATTCCTCGGCCGATGAAATTCGCCGGCGCCGCGGGACTCTGACCGAACCGGGCGAAGAAAGCCCCTACCGCAATCGTTCTATCGAGGAAAACCTGGATCTTTTCGAACGCATGAAAGCCGGTGAATTCCCCGACGGTTCGCGCGTTTTACGAGCCAAAATAGACATGTCGTCGGGCAATCTCAACATGCGCGATCCGGTTATGTACCGCATTCTTCATGCACCGCATCATCGCACCGGTGACAAATGGTGCATTTACCCGATGTACGACTGGGCCCATGGCCAGTCCGATTCGATCGAAGGTATCACCCATTCCATATGTACCCTGGAATTCGAGGATCACCGGCCGCTATACAACTGGTTTGTCGAACATCTTGAAATTCACTCCCCGCGGCAGATCGAATTTGCCCGGCTTAACCTGACTTATACGGTCATGAGTAAACGCAAGCTCCTCCAGCTGGTCCGGGAAAAACATGTCGGCGGCTGGGACGATCCCCGGATGCCGACCGTCTGTGGTCTGAGACGGCGCGGCTATACTTCGGAGTCGATTCGTAATTTTGCCGAACGCATCGGGGTGGCAAAGAAAGACAGTACCGTCGATATCGCTCTACTCGAACACTGCCTGAGAGAGGATCTCAACAAACGGGCCGTCCGGGTTATGGCCGTTCTCGATCCAATCAAAGTCGTTATCGAAAATTATCCTGAAGGAAAGGTCGAGGAACTGGAAGCGGTTAATAATCCCGAAGATGAAACGGCCGGGACTCGCATGGTGCCTTTCTCGCGAGAGGTTTATATCGAGCGCGATGATTTCCGCGAAAATCCGCCAAAGAAATATTTCCGCCTGGCCCCGGGTGCCGAAGTCCGCCTGAAACATGCTTATTTTATAATCTGTAACAAGGTCATTAAAGACAGTAAGACCGGCGAGATTGTCGAATTACGCTGTACATATGATCCCGCTACACGGGGTGGTGATGCGCCGGATGGGCGTCGCGTCAAAGGGACGCTACACTGGGTGTCGGTTTCTCATGCCATCCCGGCTCAGGTGCGCCTTTATGATAAATTGTTTTTTAAGGAAAACCCGGAAGAGGATGATGATTTCAAAGTCAACCTTAATCGTGATTCGCTTCAGATCCTGAATAACTGTAAGCTGGAACCGGGGCTGGCGAAAGCAACACCGGGCGATTATTTCCAGTTCATGAGACAGGGTTATTTTGTGGTTGATTCCCGGGATTCACGGCCCGAGGCCCTGATTTTCAATCGTTCGGTCGGACTGCGCGATTCCTGGGCCAAGATTGAACAAAAATAAGATTAATTCCGGCCAGGCCGGATTCACGGGAGATGGCTGATATCATCCATCTCTTGTTTTTTATTGATTAATACGGGATAATTCTTCCAGTACCTGTTTATTATCGGGCAGGACCTGCAAACCGGGGCGATCGATAAATCGAATTATCCCCTGTTTATCGACAATGAATATGACGCGGTCACTGTAACCCGATGCGGTCAGGACCCCGTACTTGCGGGCCACTTCACCGTGCGGTGAATTATCGGCCAGCATGGGGTACGATATTCCCCCCAGGGTCTTCTGCCAGGCCTGGTGGCAAGGTACCGAATCGACCGAGATAACCAGAACCTGGGTGTCCAATTTTTCGAAATGGGCGAGATTTTGTTCATAGCCGGGTATCTGGTTGGTGCAAACCGGGGTCCAGTCCATCGGGTAAAAGGCCAGGATGACATTCTTTTTTCCCCGGAAATCAGACAGCCTGATCTTGCCGCCGAGATGTGACGGCAGAATAAAATCGGGAGCCTTACTCCCGACTTTTATTGTTTTTTTGAATAATGAAAACAATATTGTAAATCCGGTCTAATTACGGTTAATCTTCCGCCGGGATAAATCGCTCCGACGAGGCTCCGCATATCGGGCAGACTTCAGGCGGACGATCCTGATCATGGATATATCCGCACACTTCGCATCTGAATTTCATGATTCATCCCACCCGGCTTAATCTTCCATAGGCGATGTGCCATCGGCCGAAAACCAGAAATAATTTCCGGAAATGGCTTCCCGTTCGGCCATCAGAATTTCATAATGACCGTTTTCTTCTTCGGAAAATTCCTTAAGAATTTTCTTGAATTCGGCATCATCCATCTTCTGCGCGGCTTCCTTATAAAACCTCGTCGCCTCAAGTTCCGCTTTCATGGCCAGGTTGATATATTCGATTTCATTATTGAATTTCTTCAAGTTGCCTTTATCGAAAGCGGCCTCAAGCGGGCTGATTCCCTTTTCCGGAAGTTCCCCCACTTCTCCACCGATTATTTTCTTATACCAGCCGGTTAGAACCGACCGATGCCGGCTCTCGTCATTTCGTAAATTCTCGAGTCGTTTTCTTGCCTCGACATTGGTAATCTGTTTGGCCAGTAAATCATAGAAGTTATATCCGTCGATTTCGCTTTTTATGGCGCTCTTTAACAGGGTTGCCTTATCTTTCAATACATTATCATTCATCGCTTGGCTCCTTATATTCGGAAAACAGCCGGTATCTGGCAGTCGATACAGGTTTCCTAAAATTAATTCTTTTTAGTTTTTTGTAATTGCTCGAGTTCCCTTTTAAGTTTCCTCAGTTTGTTCTCATCTCGCTTGCGCTCATCCTTATTGAACAACCCCCCGAAATGATTCTTTTCCATCTTCTCTTCAAGACGCTCGATTTCCAATTCCAGCTTTTGAATTTTATCCATGGTCCTATTTCCCCCCGTTATCAATGTAGGTAATAGCCCTGTTAATTCTTTTTATGGTTTCGTCCTTACCGATAGCTTCCAGTATATCGAACAAACCGGGTCCATGGGGAGCGCCGGATACTGCCAGACGAACGGGATGAATTAATTTCCCCCGTTTGACATTCATCTCCTCGGCGACCGCGTTTAGAGCGGTTTCCAAATTTTCTTTATTGAAATCCCGGATCGTACCGAATTTTGATTCCAGGCTGACCAGGTATTTCCTTCCCTCCATAGTGAATTGCTTCTCCGCCGAGGAGGCATCATATTCGAATTGGCCATCGAAGAAATAACCACTCATATCCACGAAATCGGTCAGACGGCGACAACGCTCTTTGAGCATCCCGACAATCGCCAGCAAATATTGCCAGCGTGTTTCCAGCCAGTATTTGGTGGTCTGACTCGACGCCACCAGAAGCGGCGCTACCAGATCGGCCAGACGGTGGCTTGGCGTATTCCGGATATATTCGGCATTCAGCGAGAGTAGCTTTTCCTCGTCGAAAATGGGATTCGCCTTATTAACGTATTCCAGTTTGAATATTCTGATCAGTTCTTCTCGGGGCAGGTATTCCCGGTCATCCTTGGGCGACCAGCCCAGCAAACAGAGAAAATTAAACAGGGCTTCGGGTAGAATACCCTCATGGGCGTATTCGGCCACGTCCTTATCACCCAGTCGCTTGGAAACTTTTCGTTTATCCGGTCGAAGAATTAGTGGCACATGCGCGAACACCGGTATTTCCAACCCCAGGCCCCGATAGATATGTAACTGTTTAAATGTATTACTTATATGATCGTTGCCGCGAATGACATGGGTAATCCCCATTTCGTGATCATCCACCACCACCGCCAGATTATAAACCGGCGAGCCATCACTGCGGGCGATCACGAAATCTTCGATTTCGCTATTCTGTTTGACAATTGTCCCGGAAATAAAATCATCATACTTCGTTTCACCTTCCGGAATGGCGATCCTGATCGCATATGGGACACCGTCTTCCAGATTCCTGTCGATTTCCTCCTGGGAAAGATGGCGGCATTTTTGATTGTACTGTGGTGAACTTTTCTCGGCCATGGCCTTTTCACGGGCTTTCCGGAGTTCCTCGGGCGAACAAAAACACCGATAAGCCTTATCCGAATCAAGCAATCTCCTGATATAAGGCGTATATCGCTCCATTCGCTGCGATTGATAAATCGGCTCCTCGTCCCAATCCATTCCGAGCCATTTCAAAGCATCAAAGATCGGCTGAATCAATTCCGGCCGAGATCTCTCAGCGTCGGTATCTTCGATTCGTACCAGAAAACGACCGCCCATATTCCGGGCAAACAGCCAGTTGAAAATGGCTGTCCGCGCAGTACCCACATGAAGATAGCCCGTGGGCGACGGGGCAATTCTCACTCGTATCTGCTTATCTGACATATGATATTATATGACAAGCAATTACAGTATATTGTTAAAGTTATGGATTATCATCTTTCGGTTTCTCATCCTCGGGCCGGGGTGTCATTTCCGAGGGCAGGGGTTGTACCGGAGGCGGTGGTGGAGGTGGCGAATACAGCGATTGCTCAGGAGGTTGTTGATAGGTCGGTTGCTGAGGTGGATATGTTGGTGGTTGTTGATATATCGGCTCTTTAGGGGCAATATGAGTCAGATCGAACTCCAATCCGCCAAGGAATCGGGCCAGCATATTGTACAGGAATGTGACTATCAGGGCCATCAGAGTATAGCCAAAGGCCCCCATAAGGGAGAATAGAATCGGATAGATAAGTATCATCGCCCCGAAACTGAGGGTTTGAAAATCCTGAGAAAAGTAGGGTGAGACTGCACCGCCAAACTGCTCTGAAACTGCCAATATAAAGCCCATAAAAATGGCAAAAAACAGGCCGCCGATAAACCCCACGATAAGATTGAGAATAAACATTACCTTGATAACCGACCAGTAACCGACTTTTTTTAATTCATATCGCATAACGGCCTCGCAGATTTTATTAATTCCGTAAATTGATTCGTTGCAATATAAATACCCGATCCGATCATCTCAAGCCTAAAATTCAATCATTTGTCCGATATCACTGGGGATTCAATATAAAACGGGCGTCCACTGCCTTGGAATGATTTTTCCGGGCACAGGCAATAAAAGGATTGATATCTATCTCGGAAAAAACATCGAAGTCGGAAACCAGTTGCGACAGCCGAAGAAGAGAATCCTTCAGCGTTGTCATATCAACCGCCTCGCTTCCCCGAAAGCCCGTCAGCAGACGATACGATTTCAGGTTTTTTATCATTTCATCAGCATTATTGTCGGTCAGGGGATTGATTCTGAAAGAAACATCCTTGAGGATTTCCACATAAATTCCCCCCAGCCCGAACATGATCAAGGGACCGAAGGCCGGGTCGGTAGTCATGCCGATGACCGTCTCGATTCCCCCCGATATCATTTCCTGGACAAAGACCGAAAACTTCTCCCGGCTTTTGCCCTTTTTCATTGAGCCGACATTTTTTTTCAAAACCGAATAGGCTTTTTTAACCTCGCGTGCCGTCCGCAAATCGATTTTCACAGCGCCAAAATCGGTTTTATGTAGAATCTGGGGGGTATTGACCTTTAAAACCACCGGGTAGCCTATTGCCTCGGCCGCCGCCAAAGCTTCTTTTTCCGTGGTGGCGATGGCATTCCTTGTGGTCGGAATACCATATTGGCTCAGTATTTCAAGGGCTTTCTCACCGACTATGGCCGTTTGATTATTCTCGAATGATTCATTGATGATATTTTGAACCGCCGCCCGATTGACTTTAAAGCTTTTATATTTTCCATGGGGCCGCTCCAGCCAGCGGCGATGCCCATCAATTAGTGACAGCGTTTTGGCAATCGCCTCGGGAAATTGATAAACAGGGATTCCGTTCTGCTTGAGGAAATTAACCCCCTCGGAACCCATCCCGGCCCCCATAAAACATGCCAGAATGGCTTTATCGGTTCCTTTTACCCCTTCGAGAATTGATGAGGCGACTTCCATCTGATTGATCGTCACGGGCGGAACGAAAATCGGCATAATTGTATCGAAATTTTTATCTTCCCTGACCACTTCAAGAGCCGCCCGAAATTGCTTTCCTCCCGCCCCGGCGACCAAGTCCAGAGGATTGTTGACCGTCCCCTGTCCCGACAGGGTGCCCTTTAGCTTTTTGGCGGTCACCCCCGTATATGGAGCGACCTGCATACCCAGGCCCACTAAAGCATCGGTTGCCAGCAGAGCCGGACCTCCGGCGTTGGAAACAATTGCCACCCGGTTTCCTTTGGGTATCGGCTGATTGGCCAGGGCGGCCGCCACATCAAAAAGCTCCTCCACCGAAGAGACTCTCAAAACTCCGCATTGATCAAATAAAGCATCCACTGCCACATCAAGTTCCGCAAGAGCGCCGGTATGCGACGAGGCGGCTCGGGCCCCCTGACTGGTCCGGCCCGATTTCACGGCCACAATTGGTTTGGTACGGGAAATCTCCCGGGCTATTTTCGTGAAATGACGGGGATTACCAAAGTTTTCAAGGTAGAGGAGAATGACATCTGTCCGGGGATCATCCTTCCAGAATTCCAATATCTCATTGGCCGAAATGTCGGCCTTGTTGCCGATCGAGGCAAACATCGAAAAACCAAGACCCAGAGCATGGGCATGATTTAAAATAGCTTCCCCCAGGCCGCCCGACTGCGATACAAAACCTACCCGGCCCGGCAGGGCACTGGTTTTTCCAAAGGTGCAGTTAAGGCTGAATGACGGGTCAGTATTGATAACCCCATAGCAGTTGGGGCCAATCATGCGGATTCGATACCTGCGGCAAATATCTATCAACTGTCTTTCCAGTTCCACTCCTTTTCCGCCGACTTCCTTAAATCCGGCGGAAATTACCACCATTCCTCGAACCCCCTTCTGACCGCATTTCTCTGCCACTTCCGGAATATTATCTCGCGGGATGACCATGATGGCCAAATCGACAGCATCAGGGACATCAAGAATCGTCGAATAACACTTAATGGAATGGATGACATCGTAATTGGGATTGACCGGAAAAACCTTGCCATTAAATTCGTTGATAATCAGGTTGTGTAGAATTTCTCGTCCGATAGTCCCTTTTTTGACCGAGGCTCCGATAACGGCCACTGATTTCGGCCGAAAAATATATTCTAAACCCTGCATAATAAATAATCCTTTCTGAATCCGTCAACTGATCTGAATCCTGTCCGGAGGTACCGGGCAACCTTCTTATCCACGTATTTGTCCGCCAAACAACAGTTTATACGAATGAATGTCAAGCAGAATTTGTATGGTTGCCGGTCGATCCACACATAGGCAAGTTGACATAAATGGCCCCCCCATAATAATTCAAATTATTTAAAAATATTCGATATTTGTAATTGTTTTAGTTGATTGTTGTTTCGTAATATATATAATCTCACATTTCAAATCGCGATATGGTGTTTTATTGCGATTGGAGACTTTTGCTGTTAGATAAACTCAGGAAGGCTGTAAAGCCTTATGGTTTAAGTCAGTTAGGTGATTTTTGCTATTGACAATTACTTTTGACTGATATATATTAAATCGTTCTGCAATTTACCTCATGCGCTGAAAGGCAGTAGCAAAGGGTGGGTGGGAAGCAAGTGTAATTTGCGGTTGTATTAGACCTCAAGAGCACGAAGCTTAAAATATAAAAATGATGTTTTTGGGTGATTGATCACCAGTAAAGAGATGTTTATAAATAGCATTCAAACCCCACATCTAAACTTATGCCATTTGAAGGGAGGTGGTTGTTCGGAGAACATAGGATAGTTTTCAGGCAGTTCCTCTGCCATTTTCCGATTCTCCGGAGATATCGGAATTTCTTCAGGAGAATAAGTTGGGAACTTTGACCAAAGGTCTTTGAAAGGAGATAAAATGACCAAAAGACTATCGGCAATTATTGTCCTCTCTTTGCTAATAGTTGCCTTTATGGCGATTACAGTTTTCGCCGCAAAGACTGCCGATAAAAATATCTGGAACCAGCGCATCAAGATGACCAAGAATTCCAAGGCCAGGCTGGCCGGGGCGGAAAACTATGTCGGTTATTCCCCCAATACCGGCGGTGCCCAGGATCTTGGTTTCGATGAAATCAAATCGACTTCTCCTGGTCTCCAGGTTGGTATTACAACCTATGATCTTCAGAGTAATACCCGCATGAACCGCCAGATCGACTGGCGCGGCAGCGAATACGTCCACATGATCTGGATGAAATCGACTTTAAAGGATAACACCACTCTGGATCGTGGAACCGGATACGAACTCTGGGATGCCGATGAAGCAGTCTTTATATTTGAAGGAACCGGCGGCGGTTGCGACATTCATGCCCGTCTTGGCCCGGGTGTCAACTATTCCGGCTATATCAGCTTGGATATCGACACCGAAGGTAAAGCCGTTATTGCCAATCATCATAATGAAGGTGCCGGCTATCATTCCACCGTTTGGTATGACTTCGATGTCGGCTCATGTTTCTTCTCCCCCTATAAACGACCGGTGCCTGATTCAACCATGAAGTACGGCGTTTCTACCACAGATATCAGTCTCGGCGACTGGAGATTCCTATGGCCGTCTCATGAATATCAGGTTTATAACAACGATACCGTGACTCACGTATTTGCTCAGCAGTCCGAAGACAAGGATCCCGAGCCGTCGCTGATTCATTATTTCCGTCGGGTCGGCTCCGATACCGTTGGCGCCTGGGATTATCCGCCGGTTATCATTGATACCGTTCCGGTTATTGCTCAGACCGTTACCGCCTCTCGCGCCAGCGGCAAAGTGGCTTTGGTCTGGCAGGCCCCTCCAGGACAGTACCCCGGCGATCCCGAATCTCTGGAACGTAACTGGCTCGATCCGGGGTTGGGTGTCAACCAGCGGACCAATGATGTTTATTACATGATTTCGACCGATATGGGTGCCAGCTGGGGTTCTAAGGTCAATATGAGCGCTTATGACTCAACCAAGGGCGGCTGGCTTAGCCATGGTGATATGGGTGTCCTCATTGATTCCGATGATTATCTCCATATCGTTTGGTCGGCCCGTGAAATTATCCCGGCCGATGAAGGTCTCGGTGAATACACCACCTTCTATGGCTCTCGTCTGTTGCACTGGGATGAACTCAATGATGAAATCAGAACCGTCAAGGATGCCAACTGGGATATTACCGATGAGGCTTACAATGACAGCACCTGTACTGGCGGCGCCTGGAACGAAATAAGTATTGTTAAGCCTCAGATTTCTGAGTGCGACGGCAAGTTCTACACCATCTTCGTCCAGTTCCTCGACATCGCCAATGGTATCCATGACGACTGCGCCCTGTTGCGCTGGCAAGGTGCCGGTTATTCCGGAACCGCCAATGGTGAACTGTATATTTCAGTTTCCGATAACGGCGGTTATAACTGGGATATTGCCCGCAACCTGACCAATACCTATACTCCGTTATGCGATACCGCTACCGGTACCGAAAATCCCTGCGAATCCGATCACTACCCGTCAATGTCGCGTTTCGGTATGGAAGTCGTTGACGGCGACTTTACCGGTGTTCCGGTTGTCGATCCATCCGGATCGTACAGCGGTGATTTTTATCTCGATGTTCTTTACATCAACGATAAATTCCCCGGTTCGGTTCAGCAGGATGCGGGTATCTGGACGACCAACCCGGTTAAGTGGTTCAGGGTTCCCTGCGTGGAACCGGTTCCCAACCCGGTCCTGGCTTTTACCCCCAGCAGAATTAACGAACCGACCTGGACCAAGCCCACCGTCCAGCTTGATACTGTGGTTAAACTGGAAAACGTCGGTAACGCTCCTTTGACGATTAACAGCATTTCAATTGCCCTGACACCCGGCGATCCGGCCTGGCTTGATGTCAGCAACTATGGCCCGATTACGATTTCGCACCTGTCGCCCAACTTTACCACCATCGACTTGTATATGAATGATGGTGGTGTTGTGACGGCCGCGCCGGCTGTTCTCGAAGGTTATGTCGTGATCAACTCCAACTCGATTGGCGGCCGAACCGATTCTCTCCGCGTTAACCTGATCGTGGCCGATACCGTCCAGTTCCCCGAGGAATCCGAAATCCGCACCGCCTGCGTGCGTCTCTCCTTCAGCAACGCCGGTGGTGTTGGTGATGGCGGCGGTTTGAACGGCAACGGCGGTTACAACCTGAACTACTTCAACGATTGCGATACAACCGATAACAACAGCGGCTCGGATGACCATGCCGGGGTTTACCTGTACGACATGAGTCCTTTCATCTGTTTGATCAAGAGCGGCGACACCGTCCTGAACTATGGCATGTATGATGCCACCTGGTTGTCTGATAACGGTTTCCGTCCTCAGGTTAGTCCTTCGGCGGATTCCAGCACTTATCCGGATTACCAGTATGGTTACTCGGGCATTTTCGTCTCCAAGGATTCGACCATTCTGTTCGACCAGGAGCTCTTTGCCCCGACGGCATCTGACAGTTGTGACTTTGTCGTTTTG